>CAZFKZ010000065.1:0-2595 GCA_964519035.1 uncultured Rhodobacterales bacterium
AAAATATTGGATCTCACATTCTCATTTTGAAAAGGGACGAAAAAATTGGCAAAAAATGAGCCAAGAATTTAATGAAATGGGAGCAAAAGTTTCAGGCTTTGGCGGAGAAGCAGAAATGAATATTACAGAAACATTCAAAGAGTATATATGATTAAACTCCTAAAAATTTTTGTGCAATTTTGCTATTGAGGTTTTTTGAACCTCCATTCCAAACAGTTTTTCCTTTTTCTATTATATAAAATTTATCAGCTAAATCTAAAAGTTGTTTGAGAGATTTATCTATTATTAATATTGATATGTTTTTAGATTTTAATATCTCAATTACCTTCCAAATCTCTATTCTAATAGTAGGTGACAAGCCTTCTGTAGCTTCATCTAAAATTAATAGCTTTGGGTTTGTCATTAACGCTCTACCAATAACAAGCATCTGTTGTTCTCCTCCAGATAATGAAGATGCTATTTGATATTTTCTTTCTTCTAATCTAGGAAATAAGCTAAAAATCCCTTCAAGTAACCAATCACCATCCCTAGCTGTAGCGATAAGATTTTCTAAAACTGTAAGATTTGAAAAAGCTCTCCTTCCTTCTGGAACTAACCCTATTCCCATCTGAGCAATTTTGTAGCTTGGTTGTCCAATTAAAGATATTTTATTGAAATTAATCTCACCTTCGTACTTATGTATCAAGCCACAAATAGAGTTAATTGTTGTTGACTTACCCATACCATTTCTACCAAGCAAGGCAACAACTTGCCCACTTTTTACTTCTAGGTTTATATCGAATAATGCTTGGCTAGCTCCGTACCAAGATTTAAGTGATTTTATTTCTAAAAGAGAACTCATTGCATTTCATAGCCTAGATAAACTTCACGTACCAAAGAATTTGATCTTATTTCCTCAACAGTCCCAGTAGCAACAATTTTACCATATACAATTACAGATACCCTATCAGCAAGAGCAAAAACAGCATCCATATCATGCTCTATTAACAATATTGGGGAATTTAATTTAATTTTCCTAAATAAATTTATCATCATTTTTGTACCCGCTTCATCTAAACCTGCCATAGGTTCATCAAATAAAAATACCTTTGGCTCCATAGCCAAAGCAAGTCCAACTTCAAGCTTTCTTCTATCTCCATGACTTAATTCTGAAGCGACTATGTTACATTCATTTTCCAATTCTATTTCTAAAAGTATTTTATTTGCTTTTGCAAATAACTCTTTATTACTTTTTAAACTTTTAAATAATTGAAAAGTTTTTTTAGATTTGTCTAAAAGAGACAATACTATATTTTCTTGTACTGAAAATTTAGGAATAATAGAAGAAACCTGAAAGGTTCTTGAAATGCCTATTTTTGCTCTTTCTATATCAGTTAGATCAGTTATGTCCTCTTGATCTAAAATAATAGAGCCAATGTCATGTTTAACACTGCCAACAATCTGCTTAATCAAAGTAGATTTTCCAGCGCCATTAGGTCCAATTAAAGCATGAATTTCATTAAATTTTAAATCAATAGCTATTTCGTCAGTTACTTTAAAAGCCCCGTATGATTTAGATAAATTCCTTATATTTAAGATTTTATTATCCATATTTTTTTTGTTTATCAAACAATCCCATAATTCCTGAACGAGCAAATAATATTTCTAAAATGAGAATTAAACCTAACCAAAATTGCCAATTTTCTGTAAAAGACCCCAAAGTTTGTTCCAAAATAATAAAAAAGGCTGCTCCTATTAAAGGGCCATAAAGTCTGGCAATTCCTCCAAGTATTACAAAAACCATGATTTCTCCAGACATATGCCAATCAAGAACTGATGGACTTACAAATCTATTTAAATCAGTGTAGAGAGAGCCAGCTAAACCAGTTATAGCTCCAGAAAATATAAATACGATAAGCTTAACTTTGAAAGTCTCAATTCCCACTGATTTAACTCTCTCTTCGTTTTGCTTTGTAGCTTGTAGAGCCATACCAAAAGGTGAGTTGATTAACTTACACGTAATAAAAATTGCAATAAAAAGCCAAAACAAACAAATTAAAAAAAATATTAATGGGTCCATAGTATTTAACATTGGTAAAGTATTTCTCATATATATAGAAAGCCCATCTTCGCCTCCGTAACTTGGCCAGCTAATAGAAAAATAATATAACATTTGGGCAAATGCGAGGGTAATCATTATGAAATATACACCACTCGTTCTTAAACAAAGTAACCCTATTATTAATGAGAAAAATGCGCTAACAAATATTACTAATGGCCAAATTATAAACATTTCTGTTGATCCCATAAATGCAAATGGCCAATTAAAAAGTAACTCTTCATTCATTGCGTGATACGACATAATTGCTGTTACATATCCACCAATTCCAAAAAAAGCAGCATGCCCAAAAGAAATAAGACCACCATAACCAAGCGCTAAATTTAGTCCAACACCTGCAATTCCTAGGATTATTACCTTAGTTGTTAAAGTTATATAATAAGGTTCATCAAAAATTAAACCAATAGCTGGGATAATTAAAAGTCCTAAAATAATCCATTTATTAAAAAAATGTTCTGTAATCATTTTTAATTTTTCCCAAATAATCCAGAAGGTTT
>CAZFKZ010000065.1:2695-6950 GCA_964519035.1 uncultured Rhodobacterales bacterium
CCCATTCCTACTTCCACAGATTGTATTGCTCCAATCATAGCTCCAGCCAACCCTGCAAGAGATGCACCTATAGCAAAAACGATTGTATAAAGTTTTGATATATCAACACCCAGCGCTGATATCATTTGACGATCACTTTGGCCCGCTCTAATACGAATACCTAGACGTGTTTTAGAAATTAAAAAATATAATCCTAATGCCACTAAAATGCCAATTAGTATTATAAACATTCTATATTTTGAATAAATAATATTAAACGGTAAGAGTATACTCCCATCTAGAACGCTTGGTATATTTAAGTATAATGGAAAAGCTCCAAACAACCATCTTACACCCTCAGACAATAATAATATTAAAGCAAAAGTTGCTAAGACTTGGTCTAAGTGGTCTCTTCTATATAATTTTCTTATTATTAAAATTTCAATTAAGACACCTGCAATTGCTGCAGCACATAAACTAGCTAATAAAGCAAGCCAGAAAGAACCTGTTACTCCGGCTACAATTGCAGCAGCAAAGGCCCCTAACATATAAAAAGAACCATGAGCTAAATTTATTAGACCCATTACCCCAAAAATAAGAGTTAACCCAGCTGACATTAAAAAAAGCATTACACCAAATTGAATGCCGTTTAAAAGTTGTTCAAGAAATAGAATAAGGCTCATTTAATTTTCAAAATAAGGTGAATATTATTTATACCCACCTTATTAATAATTTTACATTTTACATTCAGATACATAAGCATTTGAGTGATCTTTAAGCCCTACAGAGACTATTTTATTGGTAAGAATTTTACCCTCTTTAATAACCTCACGAACATAAATATCTTGAATTGGATGATGGTTCTTAGAAAACTTAAATTTTCCTCGTGTCGACGAAAAGTCAGCTTTTCTTAATTCATTTCTAAATTTATCAGCATCCTTTACTTTAGCTTTTGACATTGCAGATAATAAAAGCTTACCCGTATCATAACCCTGGGAAGCATATAAAGATGGCAGTCTTCCATATGTTGATTTAAAATCAGTTACAAATTTTTGGTTTGCATCATTTTGAATATCCTTTGACCATTGTGATGTATTCTTTACACCTAAAGCAGCTTCTCCAACTGCCTTCAAAATTCCTTGGTCAAATGAAAACGCTGGGCCTACAACAGGAAGCTTTATGCCTGACTGAGAAAATTGTTTCATAAAACCTATTCCCATTCCACCAGGTAAAAAGAAGAATATACTGTCTGCTCCTGAAGCTCTTATTTGCGCAATTTCCGCGGCATAATCTTTTTGACCAAGCTTAGTATATATCTCTCCAGCTAGCTTGCCCTTAAAAAATCTTTTGTATCCTGTAAGTGCATCTTTGCCTGCTGGATAATTAGGAGCAAGAATAAAAGAGTTTTTAAAACCTGCCGAATTAGCATACCCACCTGCAGCTTCATGTAAATTATCATTTTGCCATGCAACATTAAAATAGTTTTCATGGCATCCCTTGCCAGCTAATTTAGATGGGCCAGCATTTGGAGATAAATAAAATTTACCTTGGTTTACAGTAGCCGGAACAACTGCCATAGCTAAATTTGACCAAATTATTCCAGTTAAAACATCAACTTTATCAGATTGAATCATTTTATCAGCAAGCTGAACAGCAATATCAGGTTTTCTTTGATCATCCTTAATAATTACACTTATGTTTTTGTTACCCTTAACTGCAAGCATAAAACCGTCTCTTACATCAATGCCTAATCCAGACCCTCCTCCAGATAAAGTTGTAATCATACCAACTTTTACTTTATGACCATCAGCATTCACAGAAGTTGAAGACATAAGTAATAATGCCCCAAGTATTGTTGTTAAATTTTTCATTATAGCTCCCCCTCAAAGATACTTTTTTAAAAAACAAGAATCAAAAATTACCTAATTATTTGAATAAACACAAAATAATAATATTTATTTAAGTTTTAATTAAATTAAAAGTCTATTTCGATACCATTTATAGAAAATGTTTTTCCATTAAAACCTTGATCCATTTTTTCAATATCAGTCATATTATCGCTATCAACCCTGCGATAAGGATTCTTTTTCATTTGTTCTAAACGACTTTCTTTTTTAGTCTCGATTGATTTAGATTTATTTATTTTTTTATTTTTAAACCATTTCAACATTTTACCGTGGAACCTCTTCACTTGCTAATTGACAATGTGTTAATTTTTTAAACCTATATTTAGCAAAGACATTATAAATTATCTTAGCTAAAGTGTAAATAATTGGTAACTTAACTATAATAGATAAAATGTTCCAATACTTTATCTTACTCCAAATTAAAGCAAAAGCATCAACCCCAATATTTAATTTTAAGTTTTCGTCTTGAGCATGTAAAAACATAAGTGCATCGTGTTGAGAAATATTAATTTTTTTTAAGTCATCAGGTTTTGTTGCCACATCATACCAGTCAAAAGTATTGATGGGAGCTATCCTTATATAATAGTTTATTTCTTTACTACAAAGACCACATTTACCATCATAAAAAACTTTAATTTTATTCATAAAAACCCTTTTTATTATATATATCTAGAAATATTTACAGCTAAACCTGAACTTTTTCCTACAAAAGTAAACCAAAACTTTTCAAACTTGAAATTGTTATTTCCTTTTGAAACTTTAGCTTCAAGTTGATGTTCTATCTCTTCATTACAACAAATATTCAAAACCTCTAAAAGTGGATATGAAATTGAATTTTTATATAAAAACTCAATCTGTTCCTTATAATGCTCTTCAACAAAGGTTTCAACAGCTTCAATTGTGGTGCAAAAAAATCTATATCCTAATATTGCAGATATAAAGCCTAAACCTAATCCCAAAATTCTCCACAAAACTATAAGTTTACTCCTTTGGTTTTTAGGAACAAGATGTTGCATTACAATCAAGTGATTTTGTTCTGTGATACAATGTTCCTTCGCCATTTTTATAATTGATCTATTCCAAAAAACAAATTGAGCACCAATGTATATCCAAACCGCTCCAGTTTCACCTGCATGATTAGATCTCATCCAACCGATCATGTTTTCTGGAACAAGAACGTCAGAAGCTTTATAATTTTCAATTATATTTTTTGTACTCATTACACAATTTTTTAAAAACAATTAATAGCTGTAGTTAAGTAATGAGGTAATAATATTTTTTGGAATAAACAAGAGTTAATTAAATTTTATTTTCTACTTTATCCATATTATTTGGCACATAGTTTGCTCATTTAGAGCTAGGAGAAATATAATGGAACCTTTGTCTATAATATCAATAGTTTTGCAACTAGCTACAAATGCACCAATGTTAGAAAAAATTATAACTAAAGAGCAAGTGCATCACTACACTAGATCTGAAACAATAGAGTTATATAGAACAGCTATGATTCCATTAGACCCAAAAGAAGTTAATTAACTCTGTAAATATTAGATTTCTTTTATAATTAAAATACTTTTTAAAATAATTAACTTGTTTAATTCTATTACTTGACTCATTTAGTGAAAATGCAATAATTTACTTTATTCATTTATGAAATTATATTATTTTTTCATATTAAAATGGGGAATATTACTAAACATTAATAATTTTAGTAAATTAGTTAGACCTAATAAAATTTGTTAGTAATCACTGACAATTAATCATTACGGAGGAAATTAAATGATTCAATCTAAATCACTATTTAAAGTCGGCTCTGGTTTGGCTGCTCTAGTAACAGCTTTTGCTTTTACAAGTGTACCTGCCCTAGCTGATGGTCACAGAAAAACTGCTATTGAAGTTGTCACTCATGCTGGAGCAGGCGGAGGAACTGATGTAAATTCAAGAATGATGATGCTTCGTTCAAGAAGAGTTCTTAAGCAGGACATGGTTGTTGTAAATAAAAGAGGTGGCGGTGGTGCTGCTGCAATGAACTACTTTATGACACGTCCAGCTGATGGAAACACTATTCTTACATTTACAGTTGGTCATGCAATTACAATGGCAATGGGTAAAACTAAGTTAAAAATAGAGGATATGGCTCCAATAGCAAGAGGAACAAATGATCCACAAATTTTAATGGTTAACTGTAAGACTAGTCCTTATAAAACTCCTGAAAGCTTTCTTGCAGGAATGAAAAAAGGCGATAAAATTAGTTTTGGTGGAACCCATACTGGAACTATCGATCACATAACTGCTTATATGTGGGCTAAAAAGACTGGTCAAAAAATGCCAAAATATATACCTTTTAAAGGTGGTGGAGAACTTGCAAC
>CAZFKZ010000066.1:0-6820 GCA_964519035.1 uncultured Rhodobacterales bacterium
CTTCTTTTGCAACCAAAGTTCCTAAATCTACCGGGCAAAAACTTTTTAAAGATCCCCCAAAACCTCCAATAGCAGATCTATTTGCAGACATTATAAACACATCATTCATTTCATTTTCCTCCTAAAATATTTTTATTTAAAATATTTAATTTATAATTTTAGATCTAAATCATCTAAAGTTTTAAAAAAATTATTAACTCTATCATTATCTACTTCTTCTATTGTTGAAGGTTTCCAATTTGGCTTTCTATCCTTATCAACTAGCATTGCGCGAACGCCTTCAAAAAAATCTCCTGCCACAAGGCAGTTTTGAACCATTCTATATTCCATAATAAGTTCATCTTTTAAACTCATATCTTTGGCTGCTCTAATTTGTTTTAGAGAAATTTTGAGTGAAGTTGGGGATTTATGTTTTAACTCGTCAAATTGCATTTCTATGAATTTATTTGGTAAAGCTTCTTTACAACTTTGAAAAATTTCTTCAACTGTATTATAAGAAAAAACTTCTTTAATTATTTTCTCATTGTCTTTTAGTAAACTTTCTTCGATATCTGGCTTAGAAGAAAATGTATTAATAATGCTTGAGACTTCTTGATTGTTTTTAGGAGAATTAGAAATTAAGCGTTCTCTTAGATTTTGAACTTCATTTGAATTAACAAAGCTAGTTGCAAGGCCTAATTGAACCAAATCATAAGCTTTTAACTTTGCGCCAACAAGAGCTAACCAAGCACCGATTCCACTTTCAAGTTGACCTAATAAAAAACCACCTCCAACATCAGGAAATAAACCAATAGCTGTTTCTGGCATTGCAAACATTGTTTTTTCTGATGCAACTACATGGCTACCATGCATTGAAATACCAACACCTCCACCCATTGTAAATCCATTAATAAGCGCAATAAAAGGTTTTTTATAGTTACTTATTTTATAATTTAATGTGTATTCATCATAAAAAAATAAACGAGATAAATCCGTAGGAGGACCTCCTAGCTCTAGAACTTCTTTTCTTAATTTGACAACATCACCTCCAGCACAAAATGAACGGTCACCAGCTCCTTCAATAATTACAGAATTAATGCTTTCTTTTGTTTCCCACAAATTTAAATGTTCATTTATTTTTTGAACCATGGGATATGTGAGGGCATTTAATCTATCTGGTCTATTTAATGTTATTATTCCAACACCATTTTCTTCAATAAATATTACTTCATCTTCTGACATTATTTACATACCTTTTTATTAAAACTAATTACCTTTTAATTTTCTTGAAATTATCACTCTCATTATTTCATTAGTACCCTCAAGTATCTGATGGACTCTTAAATCTCTTACAAGTCTTTCGAGAGGAAAATCTTTTAAATATCCGTATCCACCGTGTATTTGAAGAGCCTCATTACATATATCAGAACATATGTCAGTAGCAAAACGTTTTGCCATTGCACAATACTTTGTTGCTTGAATATCTTTTGAATCCAGGCTAGCGGCTGCTCTTAATACCATTAACCTTGAGGCTTCTAATTCTGTTGCCATATCTGCTAATTTAAATTGAGTTGCTTGAAATTGATCAATGGACTTACCAAACTGTTTCCTATCAGATGCATAGCTTAATGATGCCTCCAAAGCTGCTCTTGCTCCACCTAATGAACAAGCAGCAATATTTACTCGTCCACCATCAAGACCTTTCATAGCAATTTTAAAACCATCGCCTTCGTTTCCAACAATATTATCAATTGGAATTTCACAATTATCAAAATTTACCGTGGAAGTATGTTGACTATTCCATCCCATTTTTTTTTCTTGTTTACCAAAAGATAAACCTTTAGTTTCTTTTTCTATTAATACGCACGAAACGCCATTTGCTCCATCTTCACCTGTTCTACACATAACAGCAAAAACATCACTTGTAGGTCCTCCAGAAATAAAGCTCTTTGATCCATTTAAAACATAGTGACTATTTCCTTTTCTTAAAGCTGAAGTTTTCATAGCTGCAGCATCTGAACCAGAACCAGCTTCAGTTAGACAATAGCTGGACATTATTTCCATAGTGGATAATCTATTAATGAATTTTTCTTTAATACTTTCTGAGCCATGGGAATCAATCATCCATGTAACCATATTATGTATAGACAAATAAGCCGCGGTTGAAACACAACCTCTTGCTAACTCTTCAAAAATAATTGCAGCATCTAGCCTGCTAAGTCCAGACCCACCATGTTTTTCATTTACATATATTGCTGCCAGACCTAGTTCAGCAGCTTTTTTTAAAGTTTCAATTGGGAAAATTTCATTCTGATCCCATTCAGACGCATAAGGTGCAAATTCAGTTTCAGCAAAATTTTTTGCCATTTCTTTAATTGCCAACTGGTCTTGGTTATATTCAAAATTCATCCGACACCTCATATTATTAATGTATTAAATAGATATTAAATTTAATAAGAGTTCAATATCATTTCTGATGCTTTTTCTGCAATCATTAATGTAGGCGAATTAGTATTGCCCGAGGTAATGGTAGGCATTACAGACGCATCCGCGATTCTTAAACCCTGAACACCTCTAACCTTTAATTCAGAATCTGTTACTGAAGAAACATTTGGACCCATAGCACAAGTTCCAACTGGATGAAAAATGGTAGTTCCAATATCTCCTGCAACTTTTTTCAACTCTTCATCTGACTGAAATTGTATACCAGGGGCTTGTTCTTGTGGATTGAATTTATCCATAGCTGGTTGGGCAATAATTTTTCTTGCAAGCCTTATTGATTGAGCAGCAACAATTCTGTCCTGTTCTTCTGATAAATATTTTGGATCAATAGCTGGAGCTAATTTAGCATCTTTAGACGTTATGTGAACACTTCCTCTACTTTGAGGATTTAAATTACAAACGCTAGCTGTTAACCCTGGAAAATCATGAAGTGGATCTCCAAATTTATCTAACGATAAGGGTTGCACATGAAATTGTAGATTTGGTGTTTCGTATGATTCATCTGACATTGCAAACACACCTAATTGACTTGGAGCCATAGACATAGGACCCGTTCTTTTAAGAGCATACTCCAAACCTATAGCCATTTTACCCAAAAGAGAGTTTGCTTTTTGGTTTAATGTAAGAGCATTCTCTAATTTATAGATAACTCTTAATTGGAGATGATCTTGTAAATTCTCACCAACATTTATACTTTTGACTTTGGTTTCGATTCCTAGGTTTGACAATACTTTAGGGTTTCCAATTCCTGATAATTCTAAAATTTTAGGCGAACCTATTGAACCAGAAGATAATATAATTTCTTTATTTACAAAAAACTTTTCAAATTTTCCATTTCTTTTAACATCAACGCCTATTACTTTATTCTGTTCTAAAATTAAATTATTAACCTCACAATTTTTAATAATATGAAGATTTTTTCTATTCTTAATTGGTTTTATAAACGCTTTTACTGTATTCCATCTAAAACCAGAATTTTGATTTACCTTAAAATATGAAACTCCAAAATTATTCCCTTCATTAAAATCATCTATCTTGGGAATTCCTGACTCTACAGTAGCTTCTTGAAAACTATCTAATATATCCCAAGATAATCTCTGCTTATTTACTTTCCATTCACCACCCTTACCGTGAAACTTATTTTTTTCGCCATAGTTATCTTCCATGTTGGTAAAGTAAGGTAAAACATCATCCCAACTCCAACCTTCGTTGCCCATTTGTCGCCATTGATCATAGTCGTTAGCCTGCCCCCTCATATAAATCATTCCATTTATAGAAGAACAACCACCCATAACTTTACCTCTTGGATAATTCAGAGCTCTACCGTTCAATCCTTTTTGAGCTGTGGTTTTGTATAACCAGTCCGTTCTTTTATTTCCCATACAATATAAATAACCAACAGGAATATGTACCCAGTGATAATTATCACTTCCTCCAGCCTCAAGAAGTGCTACAGAATATTTTCCATTTGCTGATAATCGATTTGCTAAAAGACATCCAGCAGTCCCTGCTCCGACAACAATGAAATCAAATTTTTGAGACATGACAAAATACCTTTTTAAAATTCCACTAAAATAAAGAATAATTTTATTAATAATACTCAGATTAAGGAATATTAACCAAGTTTAAAATAATTATTTCGAGTTTTTTTTTAAACAGTTTATCATTTAATTTATTGATTAAAAATGAAAGTAAATTATGTCCAAAATAAATAATCTAAAAGATGATGAAGATCTTTTTATCGCAGATATTTTATCTAAAAACAAAACTATTGCCATGGTTGGAGCTAGTAAAAATTGGAAACGACCTTCCAATTTTGTTATGAAATACCTACAAAAACATGCGTACAAAGTTATACCTATTAACCCTGGGAACGCAGGACAATATATACTTAATGAATTATGCTACGCATCCCTTGAGGAAGTCCCGTTTAAAATAGATATGGTTAATATATTTAGACCTAGCAAATTTTGTCTTTCGATAACTAAAGATGCAATAAGAATTGGGGCTAAAACTGTTTGGATGCAGTTGGGTATTAAAAATGAAGAAGCTATTAGATTAGGTAAAAAAGCAAATATAAATGTGATTTATGATAAATGTCCTAAAATGGAGCATTCAAAATTATCTGGTGCGCTTGGATTAGCTGGCTTTAATTCAAACTTAATTTCTTCAAAGAGACCAAATATAAAAATACCACCTCTTGCATCCAGAAATGGTGGATTTGTAAAATCAAATGAATTAGAAACTCTAGCTATTCACGCTGGGACAAGACCTGATGCAGCAACTGGATCTAGAAGCGTACCAATTTATCAAACAACCTCTTTTATATTTGATGATACAGACCATGCTGCGAGTTTATTTAACCTTCAAGAACCTGGTAATATTTATG
The DNA here is from genome assembly GCA_964519035.1 of uncultured Rhodobacterales bacterium. Taxonomy (GTDB): domain Bacteria; phylum Pseudomonadota; class Alphaproteobacteria; order Puniceispirillales; family Marisalimonadaceae; genus CAJJBL01. The sequence continues at coordinate 4,871 of CAZFKZ010000066.1, forward strand.
GGCGATTATCTAATCCTACAATATCTGCTTTAGAACAAAGAATAGCAGCTTTAGATAATGGATTAGGAGCTTGCTGCGCTGCATCTGGACATGCTGCACAAATGTTAGCACTATTTCCATTAATGGAGCCCGGTACAAAAATAGTGGCTAGCTCTAAATTATATGGTGGTTCAATTACTCAGTTTACAAAAACATTTAAAAATTTTTCCTGGGATGCTGAGTTAGTTGATGTATCTGACTTGAATGCTGTACAGTCTGCTGTTCAGGATAATTCTGTTAGAGTTTTATTTGCTGAAAGTTTAGCAAACCCAGATGGAAATATTACTGATATTTCATCTTTAGCTGAAATTGCACACGAAGCTGGCATTCCACTTGTAATTGATAATACAATGGCAACACAAATTTTATGTCAACCAGGAAAATTTGGTGCAGACTTAATTATTTACTCAACAACAAAGTTTCTTTCAGGACATGGAAACGCTATGGGTGGTGCGGTTGTAGATATGGGAAAATTCCCTTGGGATAAAGGTAGAGATTATTCAAAACTAACTTTGCCTAATTCTTCCTATAACGATATTAATTTTTACGAAAGTTTTGGAAGTCATGCCTTTATCAATTATTGTCACGCATGCGTATTGAGGGACTTAGGAGCAACAATGGCTCCACTAAATGCATATTTAACATTAATTGGTTTAGAAACCCTTCCATTAAGAATGAAGCAACACATGAAAAATGCTAAGATAGTGGCTAACTTTCTTAAAAGCCATTCAAAGGTAAATTATGTATCCTGGGCTGGTTTTAAAGAAAATATTCATCATGAATTAGCAAAAAAATATTTTAAAAATGGTTTTGGTTCAGTTTTTACATTTTCAGTAACTAGCGGATATGAAGGTGCTATAAAATTAGTAGAAAACTGTAATTTAATTTCTCATCTTGCAAATGTAGGTGATACAAGATCATTAATTGTTCATCCAGCATCAACAACACATAGACAGTTAACTATCGAGCAAAAAGAAAAATCTGGGATTAGCGATTCTATTATCCGTTTATCAATTGGATTAGAAAGTTATAAAGACATTATTTCTGACTTAGATGGAGCTTTATCAACTATATAATCTTTATACTTAAATATTAGTTCATGACGGTATTTTTTAACAAAATCATAGTTACGGTTTGCGTTTTAAAAAATTAAATTTAGTGCTTATCAATTGAAGTGATATAATTTTTGTCTTGTGATACCCTTTTTAATTATATAAAAAATATTATCTAGATCAAAATAAAGGAACTTAGGGATGGATGGATTTTGTTGTGGCCCAGGTTATTCTAGTCCTTCTGAGGCTATCAAAGCTCCTAGAGAAAAAATATTATATACTATAGCAATCTATACTGGTACCGGAATACAAAAACCTGATTATCTCGCAACTATTGATTTAGATCCAGAAAGCCCTACATATTCGAAGGTTATCCATAGACTTGAAATGCCTGGAATTGGAGATGAGTTGCACCATATGGGTTGGAACGCATGTTCCTCTTGTCATGGTGATACCAAAATGAGTCGAGGATACCTGCTAGTTCCAGGTGTCCGATCTAATAATATATATGTGGTCGATACTGCAACTGATCCTTTTTCGCCAAGCTTGTATAAAACAGTTGATGGGGCTGAAATTAAATCAAAAACAAACCTTTCAGGACCTCACACAGTTCATTGTCTAGGATCTGAAATTATTATTTCTTTCCTTGGTGATGCAAAAGGAGAAGCTCCAGGAGGTTATTTACATCTCAATAAGGATTTTGAAATAGTTGGTCGCTGGGAAAACTCAATGGGCGATATTCCTTTTAGTTATGATTTTTGGTATCAGCCACGCCATAATGTGATGGTGAGTTCAGAATGGGCGGCACCAAATACTTTTATGCCAGGATTTGATCTTGAAGAAGTAGGACACTTAAAAT
>CAZFKZ010000067.1:0-6760 GCA_964519035.1 uncultured Rhodobacterales bacterium
CAAGTATACCCTGAACATTGTTATCCATTTCTTTTTGTATTTCATCTGGAGACCAGTTATGGCCATAAGATACTGGTACATCAAGAATATCTTTCAAATAGTTAGTTTTATCTTGGGTTTTACTTTCTTGAATTTCAAAAACATTAACATCATGATAATGAAGTGCGTGAAGAGTAGCTGCAGTAGGACTTGGGACCCATGCTGTATTTGCACCACTTTTTGGATGGCTAATTTTCTGTTTTAACATTTCATTCATTAAGTCTGGCATTGCCCACATACCTTTACCTATTTGAGCTTTTCCAGATAATCCACATTCTAAACCAATTTTGACATTATTACTTTCATAAGCTGCAATCCACTTAGCATTTTTTATTTGACCTTTTGGAATAATAGGACCTGCTTCCATAGCTGTATGAATTTCATCACCAGTCCTATCTAAAAATCCAGTATTAATAAATACTGTTCTCTCTTGAGCTGCGCGGATACATTCTTTCAGATTTACAGTCGTTCTTCTTTCTTCGTCCATAATTCCTATTTTGATAGTATTTTTAACCATCTTAAGGCCTGCTTCAACAGCTTCAAAGATATCACATGCAAATTTTACTTCGTCTGGTCCGTGCATCTTAGGTTTGACAATATAGATCGAACCAGTTTTAGAATTCATTTTTTTAAAATTGATATCATGTATTGCTATTAAGGATGTGATCATAGCATCCATAATGCCCTCAGGAATTTCATTTCCATTTTCTAATATAACAGCAGGGTTAGTCATAAGATGCCCAACGTTTCTAATCAACATCACTGAACGACCTGGAAGTCTATATTGGCCAGTTTGAGTAGTATAAATTTTATCAGAATTTAAACTTCTAGTAATTTTTTTACCATTTTTTTCAAAAGTATCCTTTAGATCACCTTTCATTAGTCCAAGCCAATTTCGATAGGCTAAAACCTTATCCTCAGCATCTACTGTAGCAACGGAGTCTTCACAATCTTGTATTGTTGTTAGGGCAGACTCAAGGATTATATCATTAATATTAGCTGGATCAGTAGAACCAATATCACCATTCTTATCAATTATAATTTCAATATGAAGATTATTATTTTTTAGTAATATACAAGTTGGATTATCGATTGCACCTTGAAAACCGATATATTGATCTTGATTTTTTAATGTCGTATTAGAATTATCTTTAAGTTTAACCAATAAAGAATTATTTTTTAAATCATAAGAAATAGCATCTTTATGTGATCCATTTTCTAATGAAAAATTTTTATCTAGGAATACTTTGGAATAGTTTACAACTTGTTGACCTCTAATAGGATTATATGAGTTTGTTTTTTTAGCACCATTATCGTCAGAAATAGCGTCAGTTCCATAAAGTGCATCATATAGGCTTCCCCATCTAGCATTTGCTGCATTCAATGCATATCTAGCATTTGTTACAGGAACAACTAATTGGGGACCAGCTTGATTGGACAATTCAGGGTCAACATTTTGTATATTTATTTTAAAATCTTCACCAGTTGGAACAATATAATTTATCTGTTTTAAAAATTTTATATAGTCTTCAATATCAACTTTTTTCCCAAGATTAACTTTATAAAAGTCATCAATTTTATTTTTAAATTCAACTCTAGTCTCTAAAAGAGTTTTATTTTTAGGCGCAAATTCATTTAAAATTTTTTCAAAACTTTCCCAAAATTCTTGTTTATTAATGCCTGTTTCAGGTAAAGCTTCATTTTCAATAAAATGAACTAGTACTTCTGAGACCTGTAAATTACCACGACTTAATCTTTTAGACATTTTATTCCCTTATACTTTATTAAAAACTATACTTTACAAATAACACTTATTTAACAATTTCCCAAGTTAATCCTACATCTTTCAGACGAGCTTGTACTTCAGTTAATAATAAGACTTTACTTTTTTCTGAAGTTCCCTCAACTCTTATAACTAATTTTTCTTCAGTGTTACTAGCTCTTATTAACCACCAACCGTTTTTATTTTGAGCTCTAACACCATCTAATTTTATAATTGAATCAGGTAAATAATCTTCTAATGTCTTACTTAATATTTTTTGAACAACATCAAATTTAATACTATCTGGACAACTTACCTTTATTTCTGGTGAAGGAAAAGTAACTGGCAGGTCGGATATAAAATTCTCTAATTGATAACCATTAGTTATCAATTCTAATAATTTTATAGATGCAAACAATGCGTCGTCATAACCAAGATAACCTTCAGCAAAAAATATATGACCAGACATTTCACCTGCTAAAGGAGAATTAATCTCTTTCATTCTCTTTTTTATATGCGAATGGCCTGTCTTCCAAATTTCGACTTTAAAACCATTTTTTATGATCTGATCATATGCAACCTGACTTGATTTTATGTCTAAAATAACAGTTTTGTTGATATCTTTTACTAGAGATTTTGAAAGAAATGCAGTAAGTAAATCGCCTGGTATAGGTCTGCATTTTTTGTCTAGTATCCCTAATCTATCCCCATCACCATCAAAACCTATGCCGAGATTTGCATTAACTTCCTTCATCTTTTCTGAAAGAAGCTTTAAAGTGGAAGGATCAGTTGGGTCAGGGTGATGGTTTGGAAAATTTCCATCCACGTCTGAAAATAAAACAATATGGTTTCCAGGTAATTTTTTTACAATTTCATTAATTGAAGGTCCAGCGGCTCCATTTCCACAATCCCATACAATTGTCTGATTTGATAGATTTTCCTTATTTTGTAAAATAGGTTTAATGATTTTTTTAATATACTCATCATTAATTTTAACTATTTTGGAAGACCCATTGTGTGTTTCGTTTACACCTTCTTGAGCTAATTGTCCTAATTTAAGAATATCATCTCCAAAAAAAGAATTTTGATTAGCAACCATTTTAAAACCATTATGATCTTTAGGGTTATGACTTCCAGTAACTTGTATAGCCCCATCAGCAGAAAAATGCTTACTAGCAAAATACAGCATAGGAGTTGGGCCAATTCCAATTCTATAGACATCACATCCAGCTTTTTGGAGACCTTTATTAAGATTATCTTCAAGCACAGGACTAGATAATCTTCCATCCATTCCAATGATAATAAGTGGTTTTTTTTTATTAGCTTTATTTTGTTTAATATTAGTTCCAAAGAAAAACCCAAGCATCCAGGCATCAAGTGGATTTAATGTTTTTTCAAAAATGCCTCTAATATCATACGATCTTAAAATTGATGGATCAAAAATATGCTTATACATTAATTATCACTCTTAAATATTTCATCTGTTAACCACTCTTTTAATTGTTTATTAAATTCGTTTCTTTTAAAGGAGTATTTAATATTAGCTTGTATAAAACCTAATTTAGAACCGCAATCAAATCTGTCTCCCGAAAATTGATAACCTGTACAACTAGAAATACCTATTCTATTTGAAATAGCATCGGTGAGTTGAATTTCATTTCCAGCTCCTTTGTTTTGTTTCTCAAGAACATCAAAAATATCTGGCTCAATTATATACCGCCCTACTACAGCAAAATTACTAGGAGCTTTGTCAATAGATGGCTTTTCTATAAGGTTTAATATTTCAACATTATTCTTAACTTTCTTACCAGGAGTAATAATTCCGTATGATGAAACATCTTCTTTCTTTACTTCCATAATTGCTAACATATTTCCACCTGAATAACCTTCTATCATCTCTCCAATTGTATTTGAGCCTTCGATTAGATCATCAGCAAGAATAACAGCGACAGGCTCATCCCCAATTAAATGTCGAGCACACCATACTGCGTGACCTAATCCTAAAGGTTCTTGTTGTCTGATATAAGCAAAGGAACCTGGAATTTTTAGCATTTCTTGAGCAGTTTTGAGAGTTTCTTTTTTTCCTTTTAAAATTAAATTATTTTCTAATTCCAATGAATGATCAAAATGATCCTCTATTGCTGATTTACCTCTACTAGTAACAAAAATAAACTGTTCTATACCTGCATTAGCCGCTTCTTCTACTGCATACTGTATTAAAGGTTTGTCAACAATTGGAAGCATTTCTTTTGGCATTGACTTTGTTGCGGGAAGAAATCTTGTACCTAAACCACCAACAGGAAAAATTGCTTTTTTAATTTTCATTCGCAAATCCTTTTAATTACTTTAATACCTTTACTGAATTGAGTATGTTATTGAAAACAATACGTCAATAGATGGTATTATAAAATGATAAAAACAATAGGGTTTGTATAATGAATGTAACTATATTAGGGACTGGATATGTAGGTTTAGTATCAGGCACTTGTTTTTCAGAATTTGGTTTTGAAGTTTGTTGTGTGGATAAAGATATAGATAAAATTAGTAATCTTAATCTAGGTATAATGCCAATATATGAACCAGGATTAAAAAATATTGTAAATAAAAATAGAGATGCTGGAAGATTAAAATTCAGCAATGATATAAACGACTACATAAAAAATGCAGATATTATTTTTATAGCAGTTGGAACACCAGCACGAAGAGGAGATGGTCACGCAGATCTTAAATATATTTATGAAGCTGCAGAACAAATAGCAAAAAATATAAATGAATATACAGTTATTGTTACAAAATCAACTGTTCCAATAGGAACAGGAGATGAAGTAAAAAAATTAATAAAAAAAATTAATCCTAGTGCTGATTTTGATATGGTTTCTAACCCTGAGTTTTTAAGAGAAGGAAACGCAATTGATGACTTTATGAGGCCAGATAGAGTAGTTGTAGGAGTAGAAAGTGAAAGAGCTAAAGAAGTAATGTCAACTATATATAAACCTTTATTTCTTATTGAAACTCCAATAGTTTACACTGACTTAAAAACAGCTGAATTAATAAAATATTCTGCTAATGCATTTTTGGCAGTCAAAATATCATTTATTAACCAAATTGCTGATTTATGTGAAAAAGTTGGTGCTGACGTCCATGATATATCACGTGGGATGGGTTTAGATAAAAGAATTGGTAGCAAGTTTTTACATCCAGGTCCTGGATATGGCGGATCTTGTTTTCCCAAAGATACTTTAGCATTAGTTCAAACTGCAAAAACACATAATATAGATTTATCAATAGTCAAAACTACAATTGGTTATAATGAAAAAAGAAAATCTAAAATGGCAGATAAAATAATAGAAAATCTTGGAAATAACTTAAGTAATCAAAAAGTTGCAATTCTTGGTTTGGCTTTTAAACCTGGAACCGATGATATGAGAGATAGCCCAGCATTAGAAATTATACCAAGATTGCTTAAAGAAGGCATTACAATTTCAGCGTTTGATCCAGAAGCTATGAATGAGGCTAAGTTACTTTTAAGTGATATTCAATTTTCAGATACTATGGAAGATTGTCTTCAAGGGGCAGATGCCTTAGTAATACTAACAGAATGGAATGAATTTAGAGGTTTAACAGTTAGTAAACTTAAAGGGTTATTAAAAGGAAAAATTCTTATAGATTTAAGAAATGCCTTAAATCCAGAAAATTTTGAAGACAGTGATTTTACTTTGGTACAAATTGGAAGATCATTAAAAAAATAAATTTTAACCTGTAATATTAGTACCTTGAGATTTTGGCCTCTTCATTCCTTCAATCAAGTTTGCTATTTCAATTTTGCCAGTAATTTTACCTCTTTTATTTTCAATAGAAACAGGTTTGGAAGGATCGTCGGACATTATCTGAAGTATATCTTCTAAGACCATATTTTCTGATATCAATGGTCCTGAACTTTTTTTATCACTAGGCGTCATTATTGACTTTGCTTGAATAACTCGAGCACGGTTGATATCTTTAATAAAATCGGAAACGTAGTCATCTTTTGGATTCATTATAATATTTTGAGGGTCACTATCTTGAATCATAGCACCATCCCTAAGAATTGCAATTCTGTCACCTATCTTAAGCGCTTCATCAAGGTCGTGAGTAATAAATATTATTGTTTTATGTAATTCATTTTGAAGATCTAACAATATATTTTGCATTTCTGATCTTATAAGTGGATCTAAAGCAGAGAATGCTTCGTCCATAAGTAATATTTCAGCATCGGTAGCAAGGGCTCTAGCGAGCCCAACTCTTTGCTGCATTCCACCAGATAATTGACCAGGAAAGTAATCCTCATAACCATCTAAACCAACTCTATTAATCCATTTTTTAGACTTTTCTTTCCATATATCTTTTTTAATACCTTGAACATCAAGTCCATAACCTACATTTTGTAAAATTGTTTTATGAGGAAACAAAGCAAATTTTTGAAAAACCATAGACATATTACTTTGCCTAAATTGTACTAATTCTTTTGTTGATAATTCAAGTATATTTTCATCATTGATAAATATTTCACCACTCGTTGGTTCAATTAATCTATTCAAATGTCTTATAAGAGTTGACTTCCCTGAACCAGATAAACCCATAACAACTTGAATTTCTCCTTTGTTAATGTTTAAGTTAATATTGTTCAATCCAAGTACACAATTAGATTTTTCTAGAAGTTCATCTTTTCCTATACCATTTTGAACAAGCTCCATTGCGCTTTCTGTATCATCTCCAAATATTTTAAATAATTGATTTATTTTGATTAAAACTTCTTTGTTATTCATCAAATTAATCCTTAACTTCATTTCTATATTGTTGCATTCTTAAACCAAATTTTTGAGTAACTCGGTCAAAAATTATCGCTAAGACTACAATTGCTAAACCATTCATAAGGCCTAGAGCTAAATATTGGTTTGAAACAGCTCTTAGAACAGGAAG
>CAZFKZ010000068.1:0-6694 GCA_964519035.1 uncultured Rhodobacterales bacterium
GTTACAAATCCACCATTTTGCGAAATATCATGAATGATAGATTTTGCGGAAGGGAATAAATGTTCAACAGCTTCTTTTGTAATTATATCATCGTCAATATTTACACTATTTAATTTTTTAAAAAAACCTAAATAATCTAGCTCTAAACAAAATAAAATTTTATTTTTGTGAGAGCAATTACATTTAATTTTTAAAGTAACTTCAATATGATCTTTATCAAATGGTTTTGAAATAACACTGAAATCTAAATTAATATTTTCAGTACTTTTGTCTATACTAACTAATGAAATAGATTGAGGGTTCTCAAAAGACAAATCTTTGATGTGTTTTTTTATTAACTGTAATTGAGAAGTATATTTTTTATTTGAATTTGTCATTTGTAAAAACTTTAATCTAGTTTATGGTATGTTTTTATACTATGAAAAATTATAATAATAAATACTAATTTGGTTTTTATTAGTATATTAGTCTTAATTAATTTTAATAAGGATATATTTATCAAAATGCAAAATGGATTACCATATTTAGATATTTTAATATTTGCTATTATAGCTGTGTTTCTGGTTTTTAGGTTAAAGAATATATTAGGAACCAAAACGGATTCTAATGATTTGGAATCTAAGAATCAAAGTAATAGTTCAAATGTTATAAATATAGATACAAAAAACCAAAAAGTCTCAGATAAAATAGATATAGATGTAGAAACAAAAAAAATAAAAGATATAGATACTACTTTCGATAAAAATGATTTTCTTTCCGGTTCACAAGTATTTTTCAAAATGGTGCTTGACGGATTTGTTAATGGAGATCTTGATAAAGTTAAAGATTTTATTAAACCATCAGTGTTTAAAAATTTTAAATTGGCAATAGATGAAAGAATTAAAGAAAAAGAAACTTTGATTATTGATATTAAGTCAACAAATAAGATAGATATATTGTCTTCCAAAGTTACTAAGACTTCAATAAGCATAAACGTAGTATTTGAAACATTTCAAATTAAAGCTTTAAAAGATAAGGGTGATAAAATTATTGACGGTGATATTAACGAAGAGATATTAGTCAAAGATGTTTGGGTTTTTGAAAAGAAGATTAATAATGATAATCCGAATTGGACATTAGTGGAAACTAAAAGCTTATAAAAAATGAAATTTTTATCTAAAGAAGACAAAGAGCTTTGGGAAAATTATAAATTAAATTTAAACGAACTACGGATTAATATTAATCCTAATGATCTTGTTAATATTGTGAAAAAGGGAAATATCAAAAATTCTTCTATTCAAGGTAATACATTCAATAGATTTATAAAACTATTAGAAAAAGGGAAAATTGAACCTGACGGTGTAATAGATTTACATGGTTTAAACTTAAACAATGCAAAAAAAATCTTAAATAGATATTTATTTAATGCCTACAATAATTATAAAAGAAATATCTTAATAATTACAGGCATAGGCTTAAATAAAACTGGTTTATTGAAGAAGGAAGTCCCTATTTGGCTTAAGGAAAATGAAATTAGTAAACTTATAATTAACTGCAGAATAGCACCAAATTCATTTGGTGGAGAGGGTGCATTAATTGTTAGGATTAAAAACAAGTATAAAACTTAAATATAAATATTAAGTGGTATTAATGGTTAAAAATAATAAAATATTAGATAGAGTTTCAAAATTAAAAAGAGAAACAAGTGAAACAAAAATAGATGTTAAAATAAATCTAGATGGTAAAGGTAATAGTAATATAAAAACAAAATTACCTTTTTTTGATCATATGCTTGAGCAGTTATCTAAACACAGTCTAATTGATATTGATTTAATATGTTTCGGTGATATTCACATAGATGCACACCATACAATAGAAGATGTAGGATGGGCATTAGGGAAGGCTGTTAATGATGCTTTAGGAGATAAAAAAGGCATAAAACGATATAGTTATAGTTTTTTACCGATGGATGAATGTCTTACAAGATGTTGTATTGATATATCAGGGAGACCATGGTTGATTTGGAATGTTTTTTTACCATCAATTAAAATAAAGGATATCGAAACCGAAATATTTAGAGAATTTTTTCAATCTTTTACCAATTCATCAGGAATAACAATTCATATAGAAAATTTATACGGCAACAATTCTCATCACATAGTTGAGTCATGCTTTAAATCACTTGCTATAGCTATAAAAGAAGGTATCAAAATTGATCCACATAATTCAGAAAATATCCCTTCTACTAAAGGAAGTCTTGCTGGAAGTTATTAATATGAAGATTGTTATAATAGATTATGGATCTGGAAATTTAAAATCAGTAGAAAACGCTTTTAAACTATCTATCAATGATAATAATTTAAAATTTAATGTGTTTGTGACTGATAATTTAAATATAATTAAAAACTCTGATTACATAGTTCTACCAGGTGTTGGTTCTTATCCTGATTGTAAAACTGGACTATTGAAAATAGAAGGTTTAATTGAATTACTAAAAGATCAGGTAATAAACAAATTTAAACCCTTTTTAGGTATATGTATTGGAATGCAATTGATGGCAGAATATGGATTTGAAAAAAAAAAAACTAAAGGGCTGGGATGGATAAAAGGAAATATAGAAAAAATAAACCCTCTTAGTAACAATAAATTAGTTAATAATTTCAAAATTCCTCATATGGGTTGGAATAATTTAGAAATTCATCAAAAAGCACACCCCATACTAAAAAATATATCAGATCATGAACAGTTTTATTTTGTACACTCTTATTATTTAAATACTTTGGAAAAAATTCAAGTAATAGCAGATACATTTCATAGTCAAAAAATTCCTGCAATTGTCGGTAAAGATAATTTCATTGGTATGCAATTTCATCCTGAAAAAAGTAGTAAATCGGGCCAAAAAATAATCACTAACTGGCTTAAATGGAAGCATTGAAAATGGAAAAAAAAATTAGATCAAACGTAAAAGCAGAATATTGTAAAACTTTAACTAAAGCTGACTTACATGAACTTTGTGATGCAACAGAAGATGGTATTTTGGCAGGTGGTGGATTTGGCTGGCTACTACCACCATCTTTCAAAACACTAGAAAATTACTGGCGTGGAGTTTTACTTATTCCTGAACGAATTCTAATTATTGGTAGGTTAGATAGTGTGGTTGCTGGTTGCGTTCAATTAATAAAACCTTCTAGAAATAACGAGGCACAATCACATTCATGCACTTTAAGCACTTTCTTCTTTGCCTCTTGGGCGAGGGGATATGGTTTAGCAAAAGCTGTTTTTGAAAAAGCTGAACAAAAAGCAAAAGAAGAAGGTTTTAAAGTAATCAATTTGGAAGTAAGAGAAACTCAAAAAAGAGCCATTCAATTATATGAGCAAGCAGGTTTTATACGATGTGGAACAAATCCTAAATCTGCGTATGTTAAAGGTAAATACATAGCAGGACACTATTATTATAAAGAATTAGTAAAATGAAAAATAATAAATTTATATTATACCCAGCAATAGATATTAAGAACGGAAAATGTGTAAGACTTTTGTTTGGTGATATGGAGAAAGAAACGATATACGGAAATAATCCAGTTGATCAAGCATTATGGTTTGTTGATCAAGGAGCAGAATGGTTACACATTGTTGATCTTGATGGAGCTATTCAAGGTGAAAATGTTAATAAAAAAGCTATATTAAAAATTTTAAAAAAATTACAAAATAAAGTAAAGATTCAAATTGGAGGTGGGATAAGAAATCATGAACAAATGGATTTTTGGCTACAAAATTCAATAGATCGAGTTATTTTAGGGACTTTAGCTATGTCTGAGCCCAACTTTATAATAAATTTAGAAAAAAAATATTATAAAAAAATTGTTATAGGAACAGATGTAAGAAATGGGAAATTAGCTTCCCATGGGTGGAAAAACCAGTCAGATATAAATGCTGTGGACTTAATTCAAAAATTTAATCCAGAGATTATAGACTCTATTATATATACCGATATTTCAAGAGATGGTAGTTTACAAGGTGTAAATTTAGAACAGACATTAACTTTTGCAAAATCAGTAAATAACCCTGTTATAGCTTCTGGAGGAGTGTATTCTTTAAATGAAATTTATGAATTAAGTAAAAATTTTTCTAATGGCATAGAAGGCGTTATCATAGGAAGGGCACTTTATGACAAGAAATTTTCTTATTCCGAGGCTCTTAATATTATTGAAAAGGTATAATAATATGCTTTCTGTAAGAGTTATTCCTTGTTTAGATGTGTATAATGGTAGAACGGTAAAAGGTATAAATTTCGTTAATTTACAAGATGCTGGGGATCCAGTTGAACAAGCTTATATGTATAGTAATATTGGTGCAGATGAAATATGTTTTTTAGATATTGGGGCAACTAATGAGAAAAAAAATATAATGTTTGATGTAATATCAAGAACAGCAGAAACGTGTTTTGTTCCTTTAACAGTTGGCGGCGGGGTCAATGACATTAAAGATTTCAGAAATTTATTAAATTGTGGAGCAGATAAAATTTCTATTAATTCATCAGCTGTAAAAAACCCAAATTTAATAAAGGAAGCGTCTGATAAATTTGGAAATCAATGTGTAGTTCTTGCAATTGACGCTAAAACTAATGTTAACATGAATAGTGGATATGAAGTAACAACTCATGGAGGAAGAAATAAGACTGGTATTGACGTAATGGAATGGGCTGAAAAAGGCGTGCTTAATGGTGCTGGAGAAATTCTGTTAACTTCAATGATCTCAGATGGAACAAAAAAAGGTTATAATTTAGAGTTAACTAAGTTGATATCTGAAAATGTTTCTGTTCCTGTTATCGCTTCAGGTGGCGCTGGTGAACCAAACGATATGGTTGATGTAGTGTTAAAATCTAGCGCTTCTGCAGTATTAGCGGCTTCTATATTTCATTTTGGAATATTTTCAATTAAAGCCGTGAAATATGAGATGCAAAAAAATGGAATTTCAGTAAGAAACTGTGAAAACTAAAATGAATGAACACATACTTATATCTCTTATTAATGTTATAAACAAAAGAAAACATGCAAGTCTAGATAAATCATATACAGCTCAGTTATTAGATAATCCAAATTTGTTGGCAAAAAAAATTGGAGAAGAATCATCAGAATTAATAGTTGACCTTATTAATAAGAATAAAACAGGTATAATTAATGAATCAGCAGATTTATTATATCATTTGTTAGTATCTTGGGTAGCATCAGGGGTTGAACCAGAACAAATTTGGAAAGAATTATCTAAAAGAACATTAAAATCTGGTATTGATGAAAAACAAAGTAGGAATAAAAATGATGGATTATGATTATAATAATATATTTGCAAAAATTTTAAAAGCAGAGATAAGCTGTAAAAAAATAGATGAAAATGAAAATACTTTAGCTTTTTTAGATATTAATCCATTAGCTCCAATTCATATTTTAATTATCCCAAAAAAACCTTATATCAATTTTTATGACTTTAACAAAAATGCTTCGTCTGATGAAATTTTAGATTTTTGGAAATTAATTAATTTTATAATTGAGACAAAAAATATAGAAAATAGTGGTTTTAGGATTATAACTAATTCAGGAAAAGATGGAAACCAAGATGTTCCACATTTTCACGTTCACTTATTAGGAGGAAAAAATTTAGGTAAAATGATTAGTTTAAGTTGATAATTTTTTCTCTACAAAATCCCAAAACATTTCTTCAATTGCAATTGAATCATGAGATTTAATTTCTCTTATTCCGGTTGGGGAAGTAACGTTTATTTCAGTTAAATAATTACCAATTATATCAATTCCAACAAAAATTAGACCTTTATCTTTCAATGTTTGGGAGATTGTTTTACAGATAAAGTGATCTCTTTCAGTCAATTCAGTTTTTTCAGGTTTTCCACCTACATGCATATTGGATCTACTTTCACCCTTTGATGGGATTCTATTTATTGCTCCAACACTTTCACCATTAAGCAAAATAATTCTTTTATCACCATTTCTAACGTCAGGAATATATTCTTGAACCATTATTGGCTCGTTATTCTGATTGAAAAACATTTCTAGAATAGAGCTTAAATTTTCATCTTCAGGCTTTATGTGAAAAACTCCTTGGCCTCCATTTCCATATAAGGGTTTTATTATTATATCCTTATATTCATTTCTAAAAGATTTTATAATATTTACATCTTTAGATATTAATGTTTGAGGCATTAAATCTGTAAAATTTGTAACAAGTATTTTTTCTGGAGCATTTCTAACTTCAAAAGGATTATTCACAATTAATGTTTTATTTGAAACTTTTTCCAAAATATGAGTTGCTGTAATATAGGACAAATCGAAAGGTGGATCTTGTCTCATCATTACAACATCGTAATCAGATAATAATTTAATTACTCTGTTATTATATTCAAAACTTTCACCATTATCATTTGAATAAAGATGCATTAGACAAATATTTGCTAAGACTTTGTTAGATTTAAGGATTAAATCCGAAGGTGTGAAATGACTTATCTCATGCTTTCTTTTCTGTGCTTCTAGAGCTAAAGCAAAACTAGTATCACCCTTGAGGTCTAAATTTTCTAAAGGATCCATAAGAAAAGCAATTTTTAAATATTTTTTCATCTCAAATCAGTATTTAAAATTATAAAGTTAAACACTGTCTTAATAAATCTTGCACTCGCTGCATTATCTTTAACAAGTTTCATTTCTTC
>CAZFKZ010000069.1:0-6689 GCA_964519035.1 uncultured Rhodobacterales bacterium
TTTACTAAATTATACATATTATTTATATAATTTTCAGACCATTCATCATCCGCATCTAAAAATCCTATATATTTTCCACTTGCTTTTTGTATTCCTAAATTTCTTGCATTACCTGGACCAGTTTTAATACCTTTTGTTTTTATGATTTTAATACTCACACCATTTCTTATTTTTGGAATTATTTTTTCATAACGTTTTCCATCGTCTATTATTAATATAATTTCTAATGAGAAATTTTTTATTCTAATATCTTGTTTAACAACTGAATTTATAGAAGTCTCAAGAGTTTTTTGAGCGTTATAAACTGGAATTATTACTGATAAGTTTATTTTCATTTTATTTCTAAATTTATTAGCTATTATAAGTTTCACAATTTATTTTGTAAAACTCTTATTTAATAGGAATTTTCCTAATGTCTATTATAACTCTACATCCTAATAATTGGAATGATTATTCACTTATCGATTCAGGTAATGGACGAAAACTAGAAAGGTTTGGGCCCTATGTATTTTCAAGGCCAGAACCTCAAGCTTTATGGCCCCAAAGATTAACTAAAAAAACTTGGGCGAATGCTGCAGGTACTTTTTCTTCAGCCTCGTCTTTAGAAGAAAATGAAATTGCAGGGAAATGGTTAATTAAACCAAATATATTAGATAGATGGGAGATGTCTTATGAAAAGATTAAGTTTTTTGCAACACCTACAGCTTTTAGACATTTAGGTTTTTTTCCAGATCAGTCGCCACATTGGGATTGGGCGGCTAAAAAAATATTAAGTTTTTTATCTAAGTCATCAATTACAAGACCTCCAAAGATACTAAATCTTTTTGGATACTCTGGACTTGCTTCCTTACATGCCGCTTCAAAGGGTGCATCTGTTACACATGTTGACGCAAGCAAGAAAGCAATTAACTTTGCTTTTGAAAATCGTAACCTTTCCGGACTTCAAGATTTACCTATAAAATATTTAACTGATGATGCTATAAAATTTGTTAATAGAGAAATAAGAAGAAACAATAAATATGACGCAATTATTTTAGATCCACCTAAATATGGAAGAGGCCCTAATGGTGAAAAGTGGGAATTTATGCAAGATTTACCCATTTTATTGAAATTACTTCCCCAACTTCTGTCTAATACACCCCTTTTTATTATACTTAATAGTTATGCTATCAGAGCTAGCTGCCTATCTCTACACTTTTCAATAAAAGAGATCATGGAACAGTATTCTGGAAAAGTTGAATCTGGAGAGATTTCTATTGTTGAAGATCAAGAAAATCCTAGACAAATTAGTACTGCAATTTTTGCAAGATGGGAAAGCGATCTTATTAATTAGGATTTTTCCTTATTGATTCATAAAGAACCACTCCAGTCGAAACGGCAAGGTTTAAACTATCTGAACGTCCTAACATAGGTATTTTAATTAATTGATCACATTGACTGGTTATTTTATCTGATAAGCCTTGTTGCTCATTACCCATCACAAGTATATAAGGCGAGCTCCAGTTAGTTTTTGTATAATTAATTGAACCATTTAATGAAGTCCCAATTAAGCTATAATTATTATTAACTTTCCATTGAATAAAATTAGCAGAATTAACACAAACTAACCCTACATTAAAAATAGCTCCCATGCTGGCTCGGACTGATTCATAAGAAAACGGGTCAGTGCAATCATCAATTAAAATACATCCTTTAGCTCCAACAGCGTCTATAGTTCTTAATATTGTGCCTAAATTACCAGGGTCTCTTATGCACTCTAAAGCTACCCAGATATCATCATTCAAACTTTTAGGTAGATCACACCACTTTTGTTCTATAACAGCCATTACATTTTGGGGGTTTTCTTTATGAGATATTTTTGACAAAATGTTAGAATTAACTTCAAGAGCATCACCCCCAGATGTTAAAACTTCATTAACAAGATTATCAATAATATAATTATCAGAGCTCTTTTTATTATAAAGTATATATTTAATCTTCCATGAATTATCTATAGCTTCTCTACAAATTCGAGTTCCCTCAGCTACAAACAAATTCAAATCTTTTCTATATTTACGTTGAGAAAGACTATTTATTATTTTAACTTTTTCGTTAGTTAAACTTGAAATTCCATATCTTTTTCCGTTTATAGTCAAATCTTAAACCTTAAGTTAATTTAACCTGTGCTACATTCTTAATAGATGACACCAATGAAGATAAACCGTTTTTCCTTGTTGGAGACAAGTGTTCATCCAAGCCAATTTTTTGTAAAAAATTGATATCGATATCTATAATCTCTTGAGGCTTTCTATTTGAAAAAGCCTTTAGCATTAATGCTATTAAACCTTGTACAATAGCCGCATCACTATTGGCTATATACTCGATAGTTCCATCCGAATTAAATGAATAACTAAAGTACACAACAGATTGACAACCTTTTAATTTATTATCATCAATTTTTAAAGAGTTATCCATTACCGGAACATTTCTACCAAGATCAATTAGATATTCGTATTTATCTTCCCAAGAGTCAAAAAAAGAAAAATCTTCGACTAAACTATCAATTTCTTCAGTGTAATTACTCAAAATTTCTACCTACCTTTATTATTTGCTTTTAAATATACCTTAAACAATAACAAATCAAGGATTTGAAATAAGAAGCAAAAATATCTAATTCACATTAAGATTGTGTTTATGCTTAATTTATAATATTTTGTTGAAAAGGAGGATATTTTAAATATGCTATCACTCCAAAGTAACAATAATAAGATTGACTTACTAAATACACATTTAGTATTAATAATATTAATTACTATTACTTTAGCTCGAATCTTTGCTTTAACTTTATCTCCAATCGAATTATCTGTAGATGAAGCGCAATACTGGCATTGGTCACTAACTCCAGATTTTGGCTACTTTACCAAACCTCCAATGATTGCTTGGGTAATAGGCCTCTCAACCAGTTTATTTGGGAATGAAGAATGGGCAATCCGTCTATGTTCTCCTATTTTTCACTTTTTTATATCAATATTATTATGGATTACATCACAATCAATTTTTGGATTGAGATCAGGAAAAATAGCTGCATTAATATGGATTTTTACGCCAATAGCAGCTTTGGGTAGCTTTATTATATCATCAGATACACCTTTATTATTGTTTTGGTCATTAGCCCTTTTATTTATATTTAAATTATTCAAAAATGAACTTTTCTTATATGCCGTTTTTACTGGACTAGCTCTTGGATTAGCTTTTTTATCTAAATATGCAGCTTTATATTTTTTGGTTCTATTTATTATATGGTGGATAATTTATGACAGAGGAAACAATATTAATACTAAAAATCTATTTTTGTTAGTTTCCACAAGTTTTATAATTTCCAGCTCAAACATATATTGGAATTATCTGAATGATTTCGTTACAGTTAGTCATACTGTATCAAACGCAGACCTTAAAAATATTATTTTAAATGATAATAATGTGATTGAATTCTTGTCATCTCAATTACTAGTTTTTGGTCCTATAATATTTTTATTATATATATTTATAGTTTTTGATAGTTTTGTAAAAAACAAAATACTCTCACTTCTTGCATTACTTTCTCTTCCAATAATTATTTTAATTACAATTCAAAGCTTTCTTAAAATTGCGAATGCCAATTGGGCTGTGTCAGCATATATTGCTGCCACATTAATTTTGAGTGCATATGTAGTTGTTCATAATAAAAGGTATTTAAGGTTTTTTTTTAGAATAGGCATGTTTTTAAATATCTGTATTTCACTATTTATATTGAGTGTAACCATTACTGGCTCATTTAAACCTTTTGAGCTAAAATCAAATCCCTTAAGGAAAAATTTAGGATTTGAATCACATGCAAAAAAAATAAAAGAAATTGTTATTGCCAACTCTATTTCTAGTGTTGTTTTTGAAAACAGAAGTGATATCGCAAGGTTTAATTATTATCTCAATAGATTTGATAATAAACTTGAAAATAATATTTATATAAATAGCTCAGCTACTATACCAGGAAATTTTTATGAGGCTAATTTCGATTTTAGAAGTCAGAACCTCAATGTGAACAAAAAAGTATTAATAGTAACCCAATCTAAACAGGTTATAGGCTATCAAAAAGTATCTAATATAAATCTAATTAAGAAAATTACAGAAGAAACAATAGATGGAATAAAAAAAGAATATTATTTATTTATAGGCACTACAGTAAAATAAATATTTATTTTTTTACGAATTTTTCAAAAACTTTTAAAGTTTCAGAGCTAACATGATGTTCTAATCCCTCAGCGTCATTTTTTGCTACTTCGGCATCAACTCCAATTTTAATCAAAAAATTAAAAACTATTTCATGCCTTTTTTTACAGTAATCTGCTAAATTTTTTCCCTTTTCAGTTAAAAAAATAGACCTGTAAGGCTTACTTTCAACTAATCCTTCTCTAACTAAACGTCTAATAGTACTATTAACTGTTGGACCAGTGACACCAAAATGTTTTGCCAAATCAACAGCCCTTGCTTCTCCAACCTGTTTAATTAAGTCAGCAATCATTTCAGTATAGTCTTCTGCAGTTTCCGTATTTCTTGCATTCCTGACTTGTGCAAATCTATCAGAGTTAATTTCAAAACCATCATTCATAATTTAAAATACCTAAGTTAGTTAATGCTAATATTTTTTACTCTCTTTTTCAAATTATTTAAAAATTGATTTATTCTAACTTGGTTTGATTTAATAGTTATGCTAAAAATTAGATATTATTTGAGGAAATAAATATGAAAAAAAATAATGAGAACGATGAAATAAATAAAAAGTTGTTAATTGAATCTCAGGTTTTGCAAAAACTTTTAATACATTTACAAAAAAGAACTGATGTCCAAAATATTGATCTGATGAATCTAAGTGGCTTCTGCAGAAACTGCCTTTCTCGATGGTATAGTGAAGCAGCATCAGAAAATGGCGTTAACTTAAATAAAGATAAAGCTAGAGAAATAGTTTATGGAATGCCTCATTCTGTTTGGAAAGATAAGTATCAAAAAGACGCTTCAGAAAAACAAAAAAATAATTTTATTAGAGAAGAGTTAAAAGAAAAATAATATGGATAATATAGCAAATGAAAAAACCAATGTTACGAGACCTAAAGATGATAGACTTAAGAGCTTGATAGAAAGAGTCGAGAGATTAGAGGAAGAAAAAAATAATTTACTTTCTGATATTAAAGAAGTCTTTTCTGAGGCAAAAGGGTTAGGATATGATCCTAAAATTATGCGAAAAGTATTAATAATTCGCAAAATGGATGTTGATGAAAGGTTAGAACAAGAGGCTTTACTTGATACTTATAGAAATGCCTTAGGTATATATTAAAAAATGTCTGAACATTTTGGAAATAGACTCGTACAAAAAATAAGAGAAACTAAGTCATTTTTATGTATAGGTTTAGACCCTCATTTGGATCTAATACCTGAAATTTTTAATGTAAATAACTCTAAATTTGAACAAGTTGAAAAATTTTGTTACTCCCTTCTAAACTGCTGTATTGGGCTTGTTCCAGCAATAAAGCCACAGATTGCATTATTTGAGCAACTTGGACCAAAAGGAATGGCGCTTCTAGCCACTCTATGTGAATTTGCTCAAACTAAAGGTATTTTGGTAATAATGGATGCTAAAAGAGGTGATATTGGTAGTACAAGCCAAGCTTATGCAAATGCTTACTTAGGGAAAAACGCACCTTTTCCAAGTGACGCTCTAACTGTTAACCCATGGCTAGGACTTGATAGCCTTGAACCTTTTTTTATAAAAGTTGAAGAGGAAGGAAGTGGTTTATTTATTTTAACCCACACTAGCAATGTTGGCTCTAAAGATTTACAAGAAGTTGTCCTTCAAAATGGATTGAAGTGTTATGAACATCTTGCAACTATTTTAAAGCCAGTTGTAGACAAGAATGAGGGCAGCTTAGGATTGTCTTCAATAGGTTTGGTTTCTGGAGCTACATTTAAAAAACAAGCTCTTGAATTGAGAAGCTTATTACCCAATTCACCATTCTTAATCCCAGGATATGGAGCGCAAGGGGCGGATGCAGCAGATGCTATTGCTCCTTTAATACCTGACCCAACTATTCCTGGACTTAAAAATTTTGGACTGATCAATGCTTCTAGAAGTATTTCTTTTCCAGAAAATTCTTATTCCGCTAAAAATATTGACGATTGGAAAAATATAATACAAAAAAAGATCCAAGAAACCAATATAGAATTAATTTCTTCTATCAACTAAAATGAGTATAACTAATGTCTAACTCTAATAAAGATTTAAATGCACTTGGCTATAAAAGCACAATTCCCGACCACCCTAACCCAAATATCCTTGAAAAAGTTAATAATCCCAAGATTGGTATAGATTACTCAATCAGGTTTACGTGCCCTGAATTTACATCAATTTGCCCGGTAACATCTCAACCTGATTTTGCTTATATAATAATTGACTATGTTCCAAATAAATACATAGTTGAGAGTAAGTCCTTTAAATTGTATCTTTTAGGTTACAGAAATCATGGTGCATTTCATGAAGACTGCACAATATCCATTGCTCAAGATATTGTTAGTTTACTAGACCCAAAATGGCTAAGAATTGGAGGGTACTGGTATCCAAGAGGTGGTATACCAATTGATATTTTTTGGCAAACAAATCAAAAACCCGAAAATTTATTTAT
>CAZFKZ010000070.1:0-6630 GCA_964519035.1 uncultured Rhodobacterales bacterium
ATCGGAATCATAATCCGGTTGTCGGGGGTTCAAGTCCCTCCTCCGCTACCATAAATTTACAAAAATCAATTACTTGAAGGTTTGTTAAATATCTTTTATTTGTGACATTACCAATACGCATATCTAAAA
Organism: uncultured Rhodobacterales bacterium; assembly: GCA_964519035.1. Lineage (GTDB taxonomy): Bacteria > Pseudomonadota > Alphaproteobacteria > Puniceispirillales > Marisalimonadaceae > CAJJBL01. The sequence goes on from CAZFKZ010000070.1 coordinate 130, forward strand.
AACGAAAATCGGCTTTTGAAGCGTAAATTAAACCATCTTCAATTGGCATAGATGAGCCAAGATCTATACCTATTCTATCTCTAATACTTTTTATATTTATTGGCACTATTAACTTTACAAAATTAGTTGACATTATAAGCCTTAATTATAAAAGGAAATTATCAATTTAATTCAACTTTTATTTATATTTTTTATGATAGCATTAGCTACATATGCTCCATTTGATAGGCATGCTTGTAAAAGATAACCACCAGTTGGAGCTTCCCAATCTAACATTTCGCCAGCAACAAAAACGTTTAGTTTATTTTTTAACATAAAATTTTTATCAAGCTCTTTAAAATCAATCCCTCCGGCAGATGAAATGGCGCGATCTATTTCAAATGTCTTATTAACATGTATGATATAGGATTTAATTAAAGGTATTATTTCTTCTGAAGAGAGTTTATTCAAATTTTGTCTGTCAGGTAGTTCCATTATTAACCCGATAGCAACTTCAGATAAATTTAATGTTTTACGCAAATAATTTGATATAGATTGTTTTTTTTTTGGTTTTTGTAAACGTTCAATCATTTGCTGAGTACTTAAATCAGGTTTTAAATCAATTACAATTTTAGCCGAACCTTTATAATCTATCTCATCTCTTAACAAAGAAGAAAGTGCATAGATTGCACCACCTTCTATTCCATTTTTTGTTATAATGAACTCACCTCTTATTTTTTTATCTTGAAAAGTTAATACCACGGATTTAAGAGATTTTCCTTGAAATTTTTTTGAAAAAAAATCAGACCATTCTGTTATAAAACCACAATTTGAGGGCTTAAAAGGTAAAACTTTAATACCTTCATTTTCAATAATTTTTATCCAAGACCCATCTGAACCTAGCTTTGGCCAAGAACCACCTCCCAAACAAAGTATAGTTATGTCTGCTTTAATCAAAATATTTTCATTATTATTTTTGAAAACAAGCTTATTTTCTTTCCATCCTAACCAATCATGATTAGGTTTAAAAATAACTTTTTGTTTTTCAAGTCTTTGAAGCCAAGAGCGTAAAAGTGGGGATGCTTTAAAACTTTTAGGAAATATTCGACCACTTGAACCAACAAACGTTTCTTGTCCAAGTTTGTCACACCAATCTTTTAAATCCTTTTGTGAAAAAAATTGAATAACTGGAGCAAGAATACTAGATGCTGATCCGTATTTCTTAATAAAATCAGCAATGTTTTCTGAATGAGAAATATTTAAACCACCACGTCCAGCCATAAGAAATTTACGTCCAAAACTTGGTTTTCTTTCAAATATTGTAACTTTATAATTATTAGCAGATAAAATCTCTGCTGCCATTAGTCCAGATGGTCCACCACCTACAATTAAAATTTCTTTTGCCATTTACATCTATAATCCAGAAAATTTATGACAGTTACCTTTTTGAATGCTTGATTGTTTTCTTGTTATAATATCATCTTTTTTTACGGTTAATAACGCATCCCCAAGTGAAACTTTATTTACACTTATAACCCGAAGTTCAAAAGTTTCCCCTATACTTATTATTAAAGCAGTAATTTCTTGATTACCTAATTTATCGCGTTTACCTCTTGGTTTATTAGGAGCTGCCCATAATGGTTCTATCCATTTAATCTTATTTCCTTTTTGAGGATCTTTACAAATTTCCCATTTTTCTATTAAGTTCATATATTTATTTCCTAATTACATATAAATTTATAAAGCTCTTATACTTTTTATAAGTATAAAAAAATCATTTTGTTTAAAAATTAAAAAATTTTAAATCCTAATTGCTTATATATAAAATTGAATATGTAGATACATATAATAGTAATTAATATTGAAAAAAATAATGATAGTTGAAACCCAAATTTTTTTATAATATGTGGAAAAATAAAAAACATTGGCAATGTTGGTAAAACAAAATAAAGCGTATATTTCATATGATTACTAATTTTACTTTCAGAGGCTCCTTCAAAATATAACCAAATAATAATTAAAAAGGTTGTAAGAGGTAATGCTGCTATCATCCCACCTAAGGCATCATTTTTTTTGGCGACTTCACTCACTAAAACTATTATGACTGAAGTAAATAAAACTTTTGCTAAAAAAAACATCACTTTTAGAACTCTGATGTAAAAGTCATAGATTTATCCAACTAGGTACAACTTTTATTTTCTCAAAAAACATTTCTAAGCTTTCAACAGACAACTCTAAAGTTCTATCGTTTACTAGGGGGTGAGCATATATTTTTTGATATGACCTCAGACTAGCATCAATAAATAATAATACATTGTTATTAACTCCATTAATCATTGAGAATGGAGTTACTGCTCCAGGAAAAACTCCTAAATTTTCCATTAATCTCTCAGGAGAGCCAAATGAAAGGCGACCCATTCCAATCTTTATTTGTAAAGCTTTTAAATCTATCAATGTATCTTGATGACTAACTAGTAAAACATTTTTTTTTTTATGATCTCTAAGGTATAGGTTTTTAATGTGTCCACCACCTTGATCTGTTTTTAAAAACATATGTTGTACAAGTTTAGAATCTTTTACTGTTCTAAGAGGATTATGTTCAAAGTATTTATATTCAATATTCCATTGACTAAGTTTATGCATCAAGCTGTCAGAAGAAATTGGAAGTTTGTCTTGGAACTGAGAAGATGCATTGGGCTCTTTGTTAACTAAAATATTATTAACGTTATTTTTCATAATATCCCACTATGTCACCTTCAGTGGTAACCCCTAATCCGTTTATAGATCTATTTACATAATTAAAATAACAGATTATCTGATTTGCTTCTAGAATTTCACCGTCTTCTATACCTTCTTCTTTTAGTTTCTGAAAGTCTTGCTTGTTCATTTTTCCAGGTGTTTCTGTTAATTTTTCTGCATAATTCAATAATGCCAATTCTTTATTATCAAATTCTTGGTAAGGAGTTCTTTTTTCTAAAGCAATCCTGATTTTATCGCTCTTATCTTTATTATTAATTAAGTAACAAGCATTCTGCCAGTGATTTTCAAATGAATATTCACATTTATTAATTATTGAAACATAAGAACTTAATGTTTCTTGAAACCATTTTGGAATTGTATTTTTCTCATTATGTAAAACTGCTTTGTATAGAGCCATATGCCCATTCATTGTGCTTGGTCTTAATGAGTGAACACGAAGAACATTATCAACTGTGTTATGAGGGGTTTTAGCTTTTTCAAGGGCCAGCTTAAGGTCTTCATTAGCATTATCATTTTGAATCATTTCAATCCATGCAGACATGTCATCTCTATTATTAAATATTAAAAGATGACGAGTTTTAAAAACGTCATCTCTTAATAATTTATAGTTTGTGTTATAAACCCCACTTAGCAGCTGTTTTTTTAAAAAAACCTTTAGCAGTTTTTATTTTAATCCAATGATTAACAAAGTTAATCCACACTTGATCATTTTGAGGTAATAACATAGCTAATGGTGTTGGTGCTCTTGGCGCATCAATGCTTACTTCTTTAACGTTAGGGTATTTACCTTTTAAAGTTGAACCTTCCAAGTTTGATGTAACGAAAACATCAGCTCTTCCTGCTAATACTTCTTGGTAACCTCTTGCTGGGGCCTCCACACTCTTAATTTTTGCATTTGGAAACCATGCTTTTACTAGAGGTTCCATAGCTGTTCCTAATGTAGTAGCCACTGTTACATTAGATTTATTTATTGATTCCCAACCATTAAAATTACTTACTTTGTCATCTGTTGTAAAAGGTTTGAAATTTACTGATAGATAACTTTCTGAAAATCCTGCTGCTTTCATCCTTGAAGCTTTGATAGATGCCGAACCAGTTATTTGATATTTACCAGCAACGACACCATTTACGATTGTTTTCCAATCTGTAGGAACAAATTCTATTTCTACACCCATATCCTTTGCAAGTTCTGTCATTATATCAATGTCATAACCTTTATACTTATTAGTGGCAGGATCTCTAGTTGAGAAAGGATTAAAATCACCAGTGGTTCCTGCTTTGAGTTTACCTGAACTTAAGATATCGTTTAGTGCTGATGCTGATAAAGCAATGCTATTTACTGAAAGTAATGCGATCGCTGAAAAAGCTAATATTTTAATTAATTTCATTATATATCTCCATATTATATTAAAAATTATTTTATTTATTTACAGTTAATTTATTTAAAATTGAGTTGTAACCATCGTTACCATGCTTCATAAACCTAGCTACACGGCTAATTGTTGTTGTGCTAACACCAGTTTCGTGAGCTATCTGTCGGTATGGTTTTTTCTTAGTTAATAATTTTACAATAAGCCACCTCGTCGAAAATTCTTCTATTTCTGAAGGAGTGCATAAATCATAGAAAAAACTCTTGCATTCTTCGTTTTCTTGCATTGACACAATAGCATCTAAAGATCATTTTCTTTTTTAGAAATCAAAACATTTGCTTAAATTATGTTAATATGGGAACAAGCTAACAAAAAATAATAATTTGTCCATGCAATTATATTTTATTAAGTAAGTTTCAATTGATATGTTAAATAATTATTTCTTCATGAGGATAAACAATAAAAAATGTTTGAAGCAATAAATATGATTGGAGTAAACAAATGGTTTGGTGACTTCAAGGTTCTTAATGATATAAATCTTAAAGTTAATAGTGGAGAAAAAATAGTAATTTGTGGACCATCAGGTTCAGGTAAATCCACTTTAGTAAGATGTATAAATCGATTAGAAATGCATCAATCAGGAATAATAAAAGTTATTGGCAAAGAACTAACAAATGATCCAAAGTCTATTTCATCAATTAGATCAGAAATTGGAATGGTTTTTCAACAGTTTAACTTATTTCCTCACTTAACAGTTTTAGAAAACTTAACATTAGGTCCAATGAAAGCTTTAGGTCTATCTGAGAAAGATGCTAAGAAAATTGCATATAAGCTTATAGAAAGAGTTAAAATACCAGAACAGGCTAATAAAAAGCCGTCTCAATTATCAGGTGGACAACAACAAAGAGTTGCAATAGCAAGATCATTATGTATGGATCCTAAAATAATGCTCTTTGACGAACCTACCTCAGCGCTTGACCCTGAAATGATATCTGAGGTTTTAGACGTTATAACAGATTTAGCAAATGAAGGCATGACTATGGTTGTAGTAACACACGAAATGGGTTTTGCAAAAAAGGTTGCGGATAGAATAATTTTTATGGATGAAGGAAATATTGTTGAAGAAGGAAATCCTTCAGATTTTTTTGAAACTCCTAAAACCGATAGATGTAAAACTTTTTTAAATAAAATTTTACAACATTAGTTCTATGAAAAAAAATATTTATATTCTTTTATTTTGTTTATTATTTCTCTCTGGATGTTCTTCAACTGGAATTTGGGGATGGTATGTAATTGACCCTTCAACCAAATCTGGTTGGATAAACATCAAATTTTTACTTGGAGGATTTTCTTCAACTATTCAACTTTCAATGATTGCAGCTTTCATCTCTATAGCTTTAGGACTAATTATTGCTTTACCTGGAATGTCTTCCAATCCTATTTTAAAGTGGATTAATAGAATTTATATAGAGTTTATAAGAGCAATTCCTCTTTTGCCCATGCTTTTTTGGGTTTTTTATGGGCTTCCAGTTATTTTTAAATCTCTTGGATTAGATATTCAAATTGATGCATTTTGGGGGGCTGTTATTACCTTGGCTATTTCAGACAGTGCCTTTACATCTGAAATTTTTAGAGCAGGAATTCAATCTATTAATAGAGGTCAAACTGAAGCAGCACAAACAATTGGTCTAAATTATTATCAAACGATGCGGTATGTTGTTTTCCCTCAAGCCCTAAGGAGAATTTTACCTCCTTTAGCCAATCAATTTATCTATATAGTCAAGATGTCAGCATTTGCTTCCGTAATAGGAATGCAAGAGCTAACAAGAAGAGCTAATGAGATTGTTGTAACAGAATATAGACCTCTAGAAATATATACATTATTGATTTTTGAATATTTAATTTTAGTATTAATTATTAGTTTTTTTGTTAGATGGTTAGAAAAAAAAATGGGCTCAAATGAAAGTCAAAATAGTTAATGTAGAGATACTATTCTAATAAACTTAGTAACTATAAATTATATGATGAAGGATAAATATGGATTGGAAATTATTTTTAAAAAAAACAAAGAAAGATTATGGAATATTAAATAAAGAAATCCCACGTACGTTTGAAGGTTTTAGTATTATGGGAAAGGAAGCAAAAAAAAGTGGATTAGTTAGTGAAAAAACTAAAGAGTTTGTAGCCTTAGGCATAGCTATTTCAACAAGATGTGAAAGTTGTATTGGAATGCATGTGGAATCTCTGATTAAATTAGAAACGTCTAGAGAGGAGTTAATTGAGGTATTGGCAATGTGCTCTTATATGGGAGGTGGACCTTCAATAACTTTCAGTACAAAGGCTTTAGAAGCCTACGAACAATTAAAAGATTAAAATCTATTTGAATGAATAG
>CAZFKZ010000071.1:0-5920 GCA_964519035.1 uncultured Rhodobacterales bacterium
CTAAGTTGTTCTTTATTACTGTTTAGTTTACTTACCAATGAAGTTTGAAGTCTTAAACCAAGTTCTCCGATTCTTGCTTTCAGTTCATCTCTTACAGGAACTGATTTTTCTGCTGCTCCAGTTGGAGTTGGCGCTCTTAAGTCTGAAACAAAATCAATTAACGTCGTATCTGTTTCATGGCCAACCGCAGAAATTACTGGAATTTCGCTATTAAAAACAGACCTTACAACAATCTCTTCATTAAAAGACCATAAATCTTCTAAACTTCCTCCACCTCTGGCAACAATTAACAAGTCTGGCCTTTTAATATCAGTTTTATCCGTCAATAGATTAAATTGATCAACTGCATCAGCAATTTGTTTGGCAGAACCTTGACCTTGGACAGCAACTGGCCAAATATAAACATGCGAAGGAAAACGATCAGAAAGTCTGTGTAATATATCTTTTATAACTGCTCCTGACGGGCTCGTTATCACACCTATTATCTGAGGAAGATAAGGTATAGGTTTCTTATGTTCAGGATTAAACAAACCTTCTGCAAGAAGCTTTTTTCGTCTATCTTCAAGCATTTTAAGTAAGGCGCCTTCTCCAGCGACTTCCATGTTATCTACTATTATTTGATATTTAGACTGTCCTGCAAAAGTAGTTATCTTTCCAGTACAGATAACCTCCATTCCTTCTTCTGGTCTAATTGATAACCTTGGAAGAGTGTATTTCCATATGATAGCCGCTATCGTTCCATCAGTGTCTTTTAGTGTGAAGTAAACATGACCAGAGCCTGGAAAAGATGGTCGTGAAATCTCACCTTTGATTCTGATATAACTAAAATTAGTTTCCACTAATTTTTTTATAACATGAGAAAATTCACCTACAGAATAAACAGGATTATTTGAGACATTTTCCATTTAAAAGTCTTTGAGATTATTATTGGTCATAGTTTCATACTATGGCATATTGTAAAAAATCTAAAGCTTTTTGGAGTTATAAATAAATGAATATTTTGGTTGTAGGTGGAGGTGGTCGTGAACATGCTATTGCCTTGTCATTATTTAAATCTCCATTAACAAAAAAACTAATTGTAGCTCCAGGTAATCCTGGCATTAAAAAATTTGCTGAATGCAGACCAATTGCAGCAGATGATATTGATGGACAATGTAAATTAGCAAAAGATATAAATGCTGACATAGTCTTTATTGGCCCAGAGATCCCTTTAGTCCTTGGTTTAAAAGATAAACTAAATAATCTTGGTATAAAAGCTTTTGGCCCTACAGCTAAAGCGGCTCAGCTAGAAGGATCTAAAACCTTTTCTAGAAAATTTTGTGATAGACACAATATTCCACAACCAAGATTTAGATATTGTAGCGATTTAAAGTCTGCTGAAGAAGAAATTAAATCATTAAACGGTTACTGCGTTGTCAAAGCCGATGGCTTAGCTGCTGGAAAAGGTGTTGATGTTTGCGAGACAATTGAACAAGCTTTGCAAGCCTCAAAAGAAATGCTTGAAGAAAATAAGTTTGGGGATGCTGGCAAATCTATTTTAATTGAAGAGAGAATAAATGGAATTGAAGCAAGTGTATTTGCAGTGGCAGATGGTGAGAATGTAACTTTACTTGGAACTGCTCAAGATCATAAAAGAGCTTATGATAATGATGAAGGACCAAACACAGGTGGAATGGGTGCAATATCACCTGCCCCAGCTTTAAACCAAGATTTAATAAGAATAATTAAAGAAAAAATTATTATACCCACAATCCAAGGTATGAAATCAGAAGATATGGAATATGAAGGCATTTTATACGCTGGTATAATGTTAACTAAAGATGGTCCAAAGGTTATTGAGTTTAATTGTCGGTTTGGAGATCCAGAAACACAAGTTGTACTTCCACGTTTAAAAACTGATTTAGTAGAGATTATTAAAAGATCTGTTGAAAAAAATATTAAAGATTTTGAGATAGAACTAATTGAAGACACAGCTATTACAGTCGTTTTAGCAAGCAAGGGTTATCCCGGTTCATTTAAAAAACAAATAGCTTTACCTTCACTCAATAAATTTGAGAAATCTAAAGATATAACAATATATCACTCAGGAACTTCCATAAATAATGAACAAAATCTTGTATCTAATGGTGGAAGAGTTTTATGTATTACATCCCTTGGTGAAAATATTCAAAGTTGTCGAAAAAAAGCTTATGACGTAATAAGTGAAATAAACTGGGAAAATGGTTTTTATAGAAAAGACATAGGAAAACTATAAATTTATCGTAATTTTTTGAAAAAAGCTTTAAGTAAATTTTCAGATTTTAATGCAGATATTCCAGAATATATTTCTATAGGTGACTTTCCTAACTTATTTGAAAAGACTCGTGAACCATTATCGACGGCACCACTTTTTTTATCCTCTGCACCATAATATAATCTTTTAATTCTAGTTTGTTTTATTAAGCCGGCACACATCACGCATGGTTCTAAAGTAACCCATAAATCACAACTATCTAAATAACGGCTGTTCATAATTTTCAATGCCTTTTCAATAACTAATTTTTCTGCGTGACATGTGGCATTATTTTTAGTTTCAACTAAGTTATGAGCTTTAGCAATTACTTCACCGCGTTCATTAACTATAATAGCTCCTACCGGCACTTCTTTTTTTTCTTCAGCTTTCACTGCCTCTTTAAGTGCAAGATCCATATAATCGATTTGATCAATCATTAATTTTGTCCCTAAAAATGAGAAATATTGCTTATCTTGTTTAAACTCTATAATACAAAACTATGAAAAATTCATTTATAAAAAAAGAAGCTGAGCAATCAGAAAACCAAACTCCAATCCCACAAGCTGAAAATCCTAAAAGTGTTTCAGAGAGAATTGCAAAAAAGATTGCTAGATCTGGGCTTTGTTCACGTCGAGAAGCAGAACGTTGGATTCTAAACGGTCAGGTAAAATTAAATAACAAAATATTAAATGAATGTGGAGTTAACGTAACTGAGACAGATATAATTGAGGTTAACGGAGAACTACTCCCAAATAAAGTAAACACAAAACTTTGGCTTTATCATAAAGAACGAGGTTATTTAGTTACTAACAATGACCCTGAAGGAAGATCAACAATCTTTGATCAATTAAAGACTAAAATGGACACAAGATTTATTTCAGTTGGACGTTTAGACATGGACTCAGAAGGACTTATCTTACTAACAAATGATGGAGATTTAGCTCGTAAATTAGAACTGCCCGCTACAGGATGGTTAAGGAAATATAGGGTTAGAGTTCATGGATACGTTTCTGCACAAGACCTTGAACCTTTAAAAAATGGTATATCTGTTGATGGAATTAAATATGGAAGAATTGATGCGGCTTTAGATAGACAACAAGGTAGTAATGCTTGGCTCACTATGAGCTTTAGAGAAGGAAAAAATAGAGAAGTAAGAAACGTTATGAATTTTTTAGGATATTCTGTAAATCGTTTGATTAGAATATCATTTGGTCCGTTTAACTTAAAAAATTTAGCTTCTGGTGAACTAGAAGAAGTAAAGCAACGCGTTTTAACTGATCAATTAGGATTATCAAAACCTAAAAAACCAGCACGAAACCAAAGTAATATTAGATAAATGTAACTATGCGAATTATAAGTGGTAAATTTAAAGGACTTAAACTTTACTCTCCAAGTAATTTAGAAGTTCGACCTACCTCAGATAGATTAAAAGAATCTTTATTTTCAATATTAAGCACAACTAAATACGATATTGATATTATAAATTCTAATGTAATAGATATTTGTACAGGAACAGGTGCTTTAGGTATAGAAGCTTTATCAAGAGGTGCTAAAAATATATATTTCGTCGATAATGAACAAAATTCCCTTGATATTGTAAGAAAGAATTTATCTAAAATTAAATTTAGTAATGATGAAAAAGCTAATATAAAAATTATTAAAGCAGATGCAAAAAAACCTTTTAAAAATATTAATATTATCTTCAATATTGTCTTGATAGACCCTCCTTATAACTCAAATATTTTTCATAGTTGTCTTCAAAATCTAAAGGAAGAAAATCTAATTGACTTTAAAAGTCACATATTTTTGGAAACAAGCAAAAAAGAAGTTTTAGAATTGGAGGGTTTTGAAGTATTAGATATAAAATTATATGGTAAATCTAAGCTAACAATTTTAAAATTATCAGATCTAAGTTCTATTAAATAACTTTTCAATATCTTTTAAAGAAAGACTTATGGATGTAGGTCGTCCATGATTACATTGTCCTGAATTGGGAGTGTTTTCCATCTCTCTTAGCAATGAATTCATTTCAGTATAATTTAAAACCCTTCCAGATCTAACTGATCTGTGGCATGCAATAGTTCCAAGTATTAAATCTATCTTAGCTTGGTATGATGAAGGCAGTCCAGATGATGATAAATCGTCTCCCAAATCAGTAATCAAACCTTTAATATCTGCATCTCCAATTAAAGAAGGTACTTCTCGTACCACAACCATACCGTCTCCGAATGGTTCAATTACAAACCCTATTTCATCTAATAGTGAAATATTTTCTAAAATAAAAGCAAGAGAAATTGGTTCAAGATGTATTACTTCTGGTAATAATAATATTTGTTTTTCAACTAATTTATTTTCTCGTGCTGCTTTCATTTTTTCAAGAACTAGTCTTTCATGAGCAGCATGCTGATCTATAATTACTATACCATTGGAATTTCTTGAAATTATATAATTTTTGTTAAATTGAGCTAAGGCAGCTCCTAATGGATAATCCTCAATAATATTACTATTTAAACTATTACCAGTTTCTTGTGGCATAGTATTTTCTGGCTCTATTGAATATGAAGACTTTATTGATGGATTAATATTTATGTTATGAAGTTCTGGTTGAGATATAAGATTACTTTTATCCTGGGAAATATCATTATTGTTAAACCGGGAAATAGCTTCTTTAGTAATCTCATTAGTGGTTTGACTAAAGTTAAGACTTAATTCTCTACTTATTGACCCTACGATTAAACTTCTAATAATTGCACTATCTTGAAATCTTACTTCTGTTTTTCCTGGATGTACATTAACGTCTATAAACTCGGAAGGAACATCTATATAAAGGCAGAAGACTGGGAATCGACCTTTTGGTAAAGTATCTCTATAGGCCGCACGAATTGCACCAGATAGATTTTTATCTTGTATTAACCTTCCATTTACAAATAAATGTTGTTGGCTGTAGTTTGATTTGTTTAATGTTGGCAAACCAATAAAGCCACTTAACTTTGCGAATTTATCATCTTTGATTACTCTAGAATTATCAATTTTAATAGATTCATCAGCAAAACTATTACCCATAATAATTTTAACTCTATTTAGATATGAATTTTCTTTATCAATCTCAGCTTTCACATTTAGTAACTCACGATTATTAGCTTGTAATCTAAAACCTATTAATGGATTTACTAATGCTTGTTTAATAAGCATTTGGTGACAATAGCTATTCTCAACTTGAGATGATTTTAAAAATTTCAGTCTAGCGGGAGTAGCAAAGAATATTTTTCTTATTGTTATAAGAGTTCCTAACTGTCTTGAAGAAGGATAAATACTTTTTACTTTTCCAGCAGTAACATCTAAAGACCAAGCATCTTTTGATTTGTTAGATTTTGTTTGAATATTTAATTCACTAACTGAAGCAATAGAAGGTAGCGCTTCTCCTCTAAAACCTAATTGATTTATTGAAATCAAATTATCATCAGGAAGTTTAGAAGTTGCATGCCTTTCGATAGCAAGAGACAGCTCATCTTTTGGCATACCATTTCCATTATCTGAAACAGATATTAAGTTTTTACCGCCATCGTCAATAATAATGTCAATTTGTGATGCTTTGGCATCGATTGAATTTTCAACCAATTCTTTCAAGGCTGAGGCTGGTCTTTCAAC
>CAZFKZ010000072.1:0-5762 GCA_964519035.1 uncultured Rhodobacterales bacterium
TCCCACTCTATTGTACCAGGAGGTTTTGAAGTTATATCATATGTTACTCGATTAACTCCGATTACATTATTTATAATTTGTGCAGCCGTATCACTTAAAAAGTCATGATCGAATGGATAGTAATCTGCAGTCATTCCATCTATAGAAGTAACTGCTCTTAATGAACAAGCATAGTCGTAAGTTCTAGAATCCCCCATAACTCCAACTGTCTTAACAGGAAGTATTACAGCAAAAGCCTGCCATATTTCATCATAAAGTTTGTATTTTTTAATTTGATCTATAAATATAGAGTCAATTTTCCTTAAAATATTCAATTTTTCATTTGTTATTTCACCAGGACATCTTATTGCTAATCCTGGTCCAGGAAAAGGATGTCTTTTAATAAAATTTTCAGGGATTCCAAGTTCTTTGCCTAAAACTCTTACTTCGTCTTTAAATAACTCTCTTAAGGGTTCAATAAGTTTCATATTCATTTTTTTTGGAAGCCCTCCTACATTATGATGAGATTTGATGGTAACAGATGGTCCTCCAGAAAAACTGACGCTTTCTATAACATCAGGATATAAAGTACCCTGCGCAAGAAAATGTACTTTGCCAAGCTCTAATGCATATTTCTGAAAAACATCTATGAATAACTTTCCAATTATTTTACGTTTTTGTTCTGGATCTGATACCCCTTTTAAATTTGAAAGAAATAGGTTTTGTTCTTTAAGAGCTATTAAATTTATTTTAAAATACTCAGTATATAATCTGATAACCTCTTCACTTTCGTTAGCACGCATTAACCCATTATCAACATAAACACACGTTAATTGATCTCCAATTGCTTGATGAATAAGTATAGCTGTAACTGAACTATCCACACCCCCAGATAATGCGCAAATTACTTTTTCACCTCCTACAATTGCTCTAATTTTAGATATTGCTTGTTCACGATACTCTTTCATATTCCAGTTAAATGTAACATTAGCTATTTTTAAGAAGTTTTTTAATAAAGTTAGACCATTAGGCGTATGGACAACTTCGGGATGAAACTGAACTCCATAAAAATGTTTGTCTATGTTAGCAATAATTGCAAATGGTGCATTTTCTGATTTAGCTAATACTTTAAAGTCATCTGGTATTTTAGAGACATGGTCTCCATGAGACATCCAAACTTGTTCTATATTATCATTGAGAAACCATCCGTTTAAAAAATCTGTTTTTTCATTTACCTTATTTACCATAGATTTACCAAATTCTGAGGTACCTCTTCCGGACAAAATTTCTCCTCCTAACATTTTCATCATAATTTGCTGACCGTAACATATACCCAAAATAGGAATACCAATATCAAATATCTTTTTAGGTGGCTTTGGTGCATTATCATCTAATACACTAGCTGGCCCTCCAGATAAAATTATTGCTTTAGGTTCAAGTTGTTTGATTAAATCGTTACTAACATTTTGAAAAGGTTGAATTTCACAATAAACTTTAAGTTCTCTTAAACGTCTTGCTATCAATTGGGTTACTTGGCTTCCAAAATCTATAATTAAAACTACATCATATTTCATTAATTTACTTTCTAATCAAAATCTTTATCAGGCTTAATATTTATCTCTTTCTTTGAAACATAGAAATAAAAAAACCATCTGTTTTATGAGTTGAAGGATTCAAAGTTATACTGTTACATTTATTATTTATAAAGGGATAGTTAAGTCCATTCATTAATAAAATTGAATCATTCCACATGTTTAAAAGATTTATTTCTGAAAAATCATTGTTATCTTGTTTAAATTTTTCTACTTGATCTAACCCCTCTTCTGGCAAAAAGGAACAAACCATATACGCAAGTTTTCCTCCAGGAGCAACCATCCTCAAACCTTTTTCTAAAAGTTCATATTGTGTTTTCACTAAATTAGCTAAATCATCCTCTGAAAACTTAAACCTCGAATCTGGACTTCGAGACCAAGTACCAATACCTGAACATGGAGCATCAATTAAGACGAGGTTAAATTTTTTTACCATTGGCCCAACTTGCCAATCTTTTGTTATTAATTTTCTTTCAATATTATGAATTCCAGCTTTTTTAAAACGAACAGCAGCATTCTCTAATTTTTTTTTATTGATATCTAATGCTAAAATTCTGCCTTTATTATTCATTTGTCCTGCCATTACTAGAGATTTTCCACCAGATCCACAACACAAATCAGCAATTGACATTCCTGGTTTAGCTCCTAATAGCAAAGAAGCTATCTGAGAAGCTTCTCCTTGAACTTCTATGTGACCAGATCTATATAATTTATGTCCTTCGATAGGAAACCTTTTTAAAAACCTTATACCTTTTGGAGAATAACTAGTTAATTCCATATCTACCTTAGTATCTTTCAGTAATGATTTAATTTTTTTTCGATCTATCTGTTTTAAGTCATTTATCCTAATATCTAAGTGAGCTTCATTTTGAAGAGATAAAACGACATCTTTCCAACCATCAGGAAAACTTTTCTTTATACTTTTTAATAAAAAATCAGGAAGTTCAAAATACACGTATTCAGGCATTTCATGATGATAAAATGTATCAATTTTTAAATAGTTTAGGAAATCTAAATCTCGTTCTTTATATGTCTTTAAATTTGAATATTTGACCAAAAATAAATTTTTAATCTCTAAAATATTATCTTTATATTTTTTATTTAAAAAAAATAATTCTAAAATGATTTCATTTTCAAATGTAATTTCAATATTGATATTATTTAGATGCCATTTGATTTTATTTCTATGCTTTATTATATTCCAGATACTATTGGATACAAACTTTCTGTCTTGTGACCCCATATATTTTCTAGAACGAAAGTAACTATTAGTTATTTTACTTAAAACTTTTTTACTTTCATCATATAAATGTAAGACTTCTAATATTGATTGAATTCTTTCTTGCTCTAACATTACGAAGGACGGTAGTTTGGTGCTTCTCTTGTAATAGTAACGTCATGAACATGGCTCTCACGAAGACCGGCATTACTAATTTTTTTAAAAACACAATTACTTTGCATTTTTTTTATATTCTTATTACCTGTATAGCCCATCGCTGATTTTAAGCCGCCCACTAATTGATGAATAACATTGGCAGATGGTCCTTTATAGGGAACCTGACCTTCTATACCTTCAGGAACAAGTTTTAAAGTTTCTATTTCAGCCTGAAAGTACCTATCAGCAGAACCTCTTGCCATTGCTCCCAAAGAACCCATTCCTCTATATGATTTATAAGACCTGCCTTGAAACAGAAATACTTCCCCAGGTGTTTCATCTGTTCCAGCTAGTAATGATCCAACCATAACTGCACTTCCTCCAGCAGCAATTGCTTTTGCGATATCACCTGAATACTTAATGCCCCCGTCAGCTATAATTGGCACTGACTCTTTCTTGGCTACTTTTGCACAATCAATAATTGCTGATAGTTGAGGAACACCGACACCTGCTATCATTCTAGTAGTACAGATTGAACCAGGTCCAATACCAACTTTGACTCCACTTGCTCCAGAGTCTATTAAAGCTTTAGTTGCGTCGCCTGTAGCAACATTTCCTCCAATAATATTAATTGAACTTGATAAATTAGATATTTTTTTAACCACGTCTAAAACCATTTGACTATGTCCATGTGCAGTATCTACAACGAGAATGTCAACACCTGCATCTATTAACGCTTCAGCTCTCTCTATTCCATCTTTACCAACACCAGTCGCTGCTGCAACACGCAACCTTCCTTGTTCATCTTTGGACGATTCAGGGTGATTTTGAGCTTTTTCCATATCTTTTACAGTTATTAAACCTACACAATAGTTTTCGTCGTCAATTACTACGAGTTTTTCAATCCGATGAGTATGAAGAAGTCTTCTTGCATCTTCTGGACTAACATTTTCTTTTACTGTAATTACATTTCTGGTCATCAAGGCAGACACAGATTGATTGTAATCGCTTGCAAATCTTACATCTCTATTAGTCAGTATTCCAACTAGCTTATTTTTGTTTCCTTCTACAACAGGAATTCCACTAATTTTATATTTCTCCATCAAAGCAAAAGCATCACCTAGAGTTTGATTTGGTTTAATTGTCACGGGATTAACAACCATTCCAGCTTCAAATTTTTTGACTTTTTTTACTTCAGCAGATTGATCTTTTATAGAAAAATTTTTATGCAAGACTCCAATCCCCCCAAGTTGTGCCATGGTAATAGCTAATCTATGCTCGGTAACTGTATCCATAGCCGCTGACAAAAGTGGAATATTTAAACTAATATTTTTTGTAATATATGTATTAACACATGCGTCTGCGGGTCCAAATAAACTGTGCGCAGGTTGCAATAGCACATCGTCAAATGTGTAAGCTTCATCAATAATCATAATATTTTGTCCAACGCTAAAAGGTTAAGCTATGATCATAAAATCAAAAGCGTTGCTAATTAGATATATATAATTATTAGAAAGTTGCAAAGATAATTTTTTAAATTTTTAACCCTTTAAAACCTAGAGCTATTACATAACCTTCAACAGATTCTTTCCTGCTTGCATCAGGTTTAATATGGCTTACTTTAGTAAAATGTTTTCGCATTAATGACAAAACTTCAATTTCAGCACCACCTTTAAAACATTTTGCTAAAAAAACACCATTTTCCTGTAAAGTTTCAAGAGCAAAATCTAAAGCTATTTCTACAAGATGTGTAGTTCTAATATGATCAGTTTGTCTATGCCCTGTTGTGTTAGCGGCCATATCTGAAACAACAATGTTGGGTTTACACCCTAAAATCTTAATTAAATCTTTTCCAGTATTTCGATTAATTATATCCCCTATAATAGACTTACAACCTGGGATATCATCAGTTGGAAGCAAATCTACACCAACCACTTTCTCACTACCATTTTTGGAACCAACTTTTTGTGAAGCTATTTGAAGCCATCCTCCAGGAGCACAACCTAGGTCAATTACAGCTAAGCCAGGTAAAAGAAAATTATATTTATCATTTATTTGGAGAAGCTTAAATGCCGCTCTAGATTTATAACCTCTTTTTTGAGTTTCCAAGACATAAGGATCGTTTAGTTGTCGTCCAATCCACCTCGTACTTGATGATTTTCTAGTTTTATCTTTTTTTGGTTTTTGTGATATACCTCTTGAGCTCCCAAATGAGCCTGGTTTATTTTCATCACTCATTTTGAACACTGTCAATTGCTTTAAAAAAACAACTTTGACTTCCTGTATGGCAAGCTACTCCAGTTTGTTCAATAATTGCTAAAAAGGTATCGTTATCACAATCTAAACGTAATTCTAAAAGTTTTTGAAAATGACCACTACTTTCACCTTTTTTCCATAACTTTGATCTTGAACGTGAATAATAAAACATATATTTACTTGATAATGTTTTTTCTAAAGCATCCTTATTCATCCAAGCCATCATCAATACTTTACCAGTATTTGCACATTGTGAAATTACCGGTATCAAGCCATCTTTATTAAACTTAACATCTGACAAAGTAAAACTAGCAGAATTTTGAATGAGGTATTTATTTAACAAAACATTACCTTTTAACTTTTTTAATTAAATTTGACATATCATTACTTATACCCATCATAGCTGGAACTATTACAAGAACAAGTAATGCAGTTACACCTAAACCAAAAACAATAGTTGCTGCCATTGGTATCAAAAATTGAGCTTGCAATGATTTTTCAAACATGAGTGCTGACAACCCACCAATTGTGGTAAGTGAAGTTAATAAAACAGGCCTAAA
>CAZFKZ010000073.1:0-5535 GCA_964519035.1 uncultured Rhodobacterales bacterium
TTAGCAAATGGATCTTTTAAACCCAAACCAAATGGAATAGCTATTTTACCGGATGGTAATTGGTTGATAACGCACTTAGGTGACGAAGATGGTGGCGTTTTCAAACTAAAACGTGACGGAGAGCTTATACCCTTTTTGCTAGAGGTGAATGGAGTTAAAATTCCTCCAACTAATTATGTGCATATAGATGCACATGGGCGTATCTGGATAACTGTTAGTACAAGATTAATTCCACGAATACTTGGTTGCAAACCAAATTGGCGAGATGGTTTTATAATTTTAATTGATGAAAAAGGACCACGTATTGTTGCAGATAATTTAGGTTTTACAAATGAATGCTTGATCCACCCAATTACTGGTCATTTATATGTTAACGAAACGTTTGCACGTTGTCTTTCGCGATATGATGTGGCTTTAAATGGAAATCTCTCAAATAAGAAAATAGTCGCAGAGTTTGGCGTAGGTGAATTCCCAGATGGATTTGCATTTGATAGTGAAGGAGGAATCTGGGTTACTTGTGTAGTAAGTAATCGTATTATTCGTGTTAGTGTAACTGGTCATAAAGAAATAATTTTAGATGATAGTGATCCTAACCATCTATTAAAAGTAGAAAACGCTTATCAAAAAGGCGAACTTACAAGAGAACACTTAGATAATATAGTGAGTGTAAAACTGAAGAATATATCAAGTATTGCTTTTGGAGGAATAGACATGAAAACTATATATCTTGGTTGTCTATTAGGACAAAAAATAGCAAAGTTTAAATCAAATGTCCCTGGATTGCCTCCTTCACATTGGGGTCATGTTGTATTAAAAAATTTAAATTATACGTAACTTATCTAATTTATTTAATGGAACTTTATTTATGAAAATAATAATTTTAATTTTATTGATTATATGTCCTAATTTTTGTGTCGCAGATAATAATGACGATAACTTAGCTAAAAATATGATTGCCAAGTCAATTGCTAATTACTCTGGTAAATGTGCATGTCCATATCAAGTAATGTCTAATGGAAATAAATGTGGAAACAAAAGTGCTTATTCAAAGCCCGGGGGTTATGCTCCATTATGTTATATTTCTGACATTAATGACGAGATAATTAATAAACAAAAATCAGTTTACTCAATAAGAGTTGTTGATGGTGACACTATAGTTTTAAACAAAGAAAAAATTCGTCTTCATGGTATTGATACTCCTGAAACCAAACAAAATTGTAAAAATGAAGTAGGTATTGAATATGGATGCGGATCTAGTGCAACTAAAGCGCTTAAAAAAATTATTGAGAATAAAAAGGTATCTTGTCTAAGAAAAGATAAAGATAGATATGGAAGATCCGTTTCTGTTTGTTACGTCAACGGAAAGGATATTAACGCACTTCTTGTTAAAAGAGGTTGGGCAGTTGCCTATAAAAAATATTCTAAAGATTACATATCTGAAGAGGCTGAAGCAAAAAAAAATAAATTAGGATTATGGCAAGGTCAATTCATACTTCCTTGGAAATGGAGAAGGCAAAACAGATGATTTAATTTATATTATTAATTTTCATTATTTTAATAAACTATTTCCATTTTGGTCCATAAAACCAAGCAACTAAAGAGCGTCTAGTTCCAGAAGTTACAGGCAGAACTCTATGGCGAAGGTAAGAAGGAAAAATAAGGATTGTTCCCTTGGATTTGAAATCAGCATTTGTCTTAACTTCGTCAAACTCAAAGTCGCCACCCTTATAATCATCACCGTCACTTAATTGTACAGTGATTGATAACTTTCTATCTTTATTGTTTGCACTGTTCCAATCAATATCATGATGCCAATCATAATGATGTCTTTGGTTAGAGTGATATTCAGTAAATTGAACTTCAGCATTTTTTTCAACATTAAAATTAAAAGATTTAACGTTAGCCTTTTTAATGTATTCCCAAAGTAAATCTTTTATCCATTCTTCAGGCAACCACCTAATTGAGCTCTTTCGTACAGATTGTAATGAATCGTTAGAAGAAAAAATAGTAGATTTCTTAGCTGGTTTCTGAAGTGCAACTTCTATAATATTATTAATCTGTTCATCTTTCAGAATGGATGGCCAAACCTCATAAAGTTCACGCATTGATATATTCTGCCTTTAATAGTAATGATATTAAGTATGTTTATTTTACTCATAAATAGTAGCATTGGAATTATTAATTTTGTCAGAACTTTTCAAAGAATTAGATTATCAAAATACGCCATTAGGTAATATATCTCTGAGAAGACGAAAACAATTAAAATTAAATAAAGATATATTTGAAGTCATCCTAAATGATGAACATTTAATGTCTAATTTGTTTATTTCGTCAGAAGTTGCTTTAGCAACAATACCACTTAATGAAATGACATCGAATTCTCCAGATATTTTAATTGGTGGTCTTGGATTAGGTTATACTGCTAGAGAAGTTTTAAGTAACACGCATATTAAATCTTTAACTATAATTGAATACTTAGAGCCTGTAATTTCATGGCATGAAAAAGGTATTTTGCCAATTGGTAAACTCTTACTTGAGGACCCAAGATGTACTATTATCCTATCTGATTTTTTTAAATCTGCCTTTGATAAAACAGGATTTGATCCTTCAACAAAAGATCGCAAATTTGATGGTATATTTTTAGATATTGATCACGCTCCAGATTTCTATCTTAACCCTAGTCATGCAAATTTTTATTCCTTAGAAGGAATGCGAAATATTATGTTTAATCTAAAAGATAATGGTTTGTTTTCATTATGGTCAAATAATGCTCCAGATATTAACTTTGTTGAACTTTTGAAAAATGTTTTCAGTAAAGCTCGTGCTGAAAAAGTTGCGTTTTATAATCCAATTTTAGAAGAGGATTGCATTCAAACTATTTATGTTGCTAATAAATAATAGTTATTTTTTTAGACTTCTTGAGATGATTGTTTAATTCTAATTTTGTTATTACCTATTTTAGTGCCGTGTAGCTCTTTTATAGCCATTTCACCTTGATGATCTAGGGTCATTTCTACAAAACCAAAACCTTTTGATATGCCTGTATATTTATCAATAACTAATGAGCAAGATTTTATGTCACCAATTTTTTTAAACAACAAAGCCAAGGATTGCTCACTTAAATCACGAGGTAAGTTTAGGGCTATGAGTTTCATGTCTTATCTCCAAGGAGTCATTTAGTTATTTTAAAAACTTTTAACATTCATAAATATATTTATGAAGCTTATTTTTAGGAATTATAATTTAGAATTTTATTAAAATATTTTCTTTAGGAGGATCTAATATCTATAATTTTATTTACCTAATATGCCAATCCTCATTTAAAGGTCTAGCGCTATTCAACTCACCATAACCAGCACCTGTAGTTCCAAGTGGTTTAGGACCAAAATATCTTGGATCTTTTGGTTCACTCTTAGGTTGAAAGCGAATATCACAAGTTAAACGTATTTTATTATCTTTTGCGTGATTTTCAAAAGTGCCGTGAACAGTATACATACCAAAAATAAGCGCATCACCTGGTTTGAATTCCGCTGTTAAAATTTTAGAATTATTCTCTTTAGCAAACTTTATAGGATGTGTGTCTATTGTTGCTTTTTTATCTTTATCAATATTAACGTCAAAACCAATATATTTTTCTTGTATGGCTTTAAATTTATGAGAACCCTCTATTACAAATAAAGGCCCTTTATCTAGAGTGATTTCTGTGAAGACAAGCCAACATGTCAATATTTTTTGGGTTAAACGTGTAAAAAAACCTGCATCACAATGCATATGTGTAAATTTACCACCTGCAACTGCCCTTAAAAAGATAAAATCAAATCCTGTTGATGGTGTTCCAAAAATTTTTGAAAAAATATTTTCCAAGTTTTTACCGTTTGTAACTTCTCTTAGAGGCTTGCTTAAGCTTACTTTTTCCCAAAAATGGCCTCTATCATTATGTATTTTATCTCTACTAGAATCTCCTGATGCGATTCCATCTTCATAAGGTTCTTTAAGTTCATTTACATCTTTTAAACGCTTAAAAATATCATTCCTAGCGATTTCAATTTCTTTTGGGTTAATTATGTTTCGTAAGAATAAATAACCATCTCTTTCAAGTGCATCTCGTAGATCAGTATCACTTGCATTAGTTAAATCAGTTTCATTTAATTCACCTAAAAGAGAAAGTGGAATTTTCTTTTTATCAATTATTGCATCCATTAAAATATCTCTTAATTAAAATTAAAGTTCATATAATAAGTTAACTCAAAAATTAATTTCTAAGCAACAGTTTTCAAACAACAATTTTTAGATTTATTCATAAATTAAGCTTAATATTGTATCTAAAGGAATATCTTCATTACCGTTCAAATAATTAATATACAGATTAAACTACTTCAATATAGCCAGCCATACCCGATGCTGCATGTTCTAACATGTGACAATGAAATAACCATTTTCCTGGATTATCAGCTATAAAAATTAATTTTGTTTTTTCTCCAGGCTGCATTAAATAAGTGTCTCGTAAGATATAGTCAGTTTCCTTGATAAACTCTTTTGATTTAACGAAGAAATGGGTTCCATGTAAATGCATTGTATGAGGCCATCTACTATCATTCCATACATTAAACTCAACAACGTCATTTTTAGCTACCTTTGCAATTAAATGATCATAACCACCTATATTTTTATTAAAAGCCCATAGTTTTTTATCTTCAAAAGCAAGTGTTCTAAAATCTTTTTCAATCCCATTGATTTTTGCTTTGGAGAGATTGCCCATAGCTCCTCCTTGCATATGTATATTAAATGTTTTTGAATTTTTTAATGATGGTGTTTTTTGCCATACTTTATAAGCATATTTTTTACTTAAATTAGAGATTAGACTTTTTTTATTTATATTTAGACTAAATATTTTAAGTGGTTTTGAGTTACTGACCTCAAAAAATTTTATATTTGTTTTATTGCTAGTGTTGATTACTAAGTCTACCCTCTGCCCTGGCCCCAGTGCAAAGTTATCAACGTCAAAAGGCTTTATAGGTGATCCATCAACAGCAATAATGGTATTTTTAGTCAAATCAGAGTTAAATTTTAAAATTCTTGCATTTGATGAATTTATAAATCGTAATCTAGCATAACTATTTTTTTTTATATTATATTCAGGTGTTTTTCTTCCATTAATTGTAAGCCAATTTCCTATTCTACCAGCATGAGACCAATCCATTATAGAACCAAATGATTTTTTATCAATTTGATACTCTTTGTTTAATCGCCAGTCATCTGCAACTATAACTATATCATCTTCAAAATAGTTATCATCCTTGTCATGTATAATTAATGGCCCATACAAACCTTTAGCAACTTGTTTCCAAGAATCAAAATGAGCATGATACCAATATGTTCCTGAATGATTAAGAGGGAATTCGTAAACAAATGTCTCGCCTGGTTGAATAGGATCTTGCGTTAAATAAGGAACACCATCCATTTTATTTAAATTTTTAATTCCATGCCAATGAATACTAGTTGGTTCATCAAGATTATTAGTAAAATTAACTTTTA
>CAZFKZ010000074.1:0-5071 GCA_964519035.1 uncultured Rhodobacterales bacterium
GGAGAAAGTGAAGAAAGTTTTTCTTTAAGAATGGCTCAGGACTTGGAAGACGTTATTGAAAAAGAAGGAGCAGAAACCATAGCTGGCTTTTTTGCAGAACCAGTCATGGGTGCTGGTGGTGTAATACCTCCATCAAAAGATTACTTTAAACTTATCCAACCTATTTTAAAAAAACATAATATTCCTTTAATTGCTGATGAAGTTATTTGTGGATTTGGGCGTACTGGAAATCTATGGGGATCAATCACTTATGATATCAAACCTGATATGATCATAGCTTCCAAATGTATAACTTCAGGTTTTTTTCCTCTAGGTGCTGTGATTACTGGTGAAGAAATTACAAAAGAATTAATAGAAGCCTCTTATGCTGCAGAAGAATTTCCACATGGTTTTACCGCTGGAGGTCATCCCGTCGGATGTGCATTAGCAGTTCAAGCGATTGAAATTATTATTGAAGAAAAATTAGTTGAGAATGTAAGAAAACTAGAACCGCTATTTATGGGAGGTTTGAAAAAATTTGAAGATATGGAATTTATTGGTGAAGCAAGAGGAATAGGACTTATGGGAGCATTAGAAATGGTGCAAGACAAGAAGACTAAAAAACCTTTTGATGGTCATATGAATATGGGCGAAAGAGTTGCTAATAAGGCAATTGAAAAAGGCTTAATATGCCGTCCTCTAGGTCCATCAATTGTTTTATGTCCTCCATTTATTACTACTCCTGAACAAATTGATTTTATGTACACTACTCTTGAAGAAACTTTAAAAGAAGTCTTTAACGATATAAAAGTTAGTAACTAAACTTTTAAAACAATTGAACCAGAAGTTTTGCGATTCTCAATTTCATCATGAGCTGCACCTAAGTTTTCTAAATGATAAGAGTTATCAAATTGAATATTAATTTTTCCTGAACGTATCATATCAAATAGAATTGAGCATGCCTCGTCGAGCCATCCAGGGATAGAAGTAAAATGAAATAATATAGGTCTGGAAAGAAAGAAAGATCCTGCTTGTAGGTCTGTAATTTTTAAATCTGTATAAGTTCCTGAAGACTGACCAAAACTAATTAATGTTCCATGATTTTTCAAGCAACCAAAAGACCCTGGCATCGTGGCCTGACCGACACTATCATAAATGATATCAAAACCTTTTCCTTCTGAAATTTCCATTGCTACTTTTTGAAAATCTTCCTTGTTATAATTAATGACATGTTCATATCCTTGTTGCTTGGCAATTTCACATTTTTCATCTGTTCCAGCAGTGCCGATCGTCTTAACACCTAAGGAGTTTAGCCATTGCCCAGCTATTGTTCCTACACCGCCAGCTGAAGCATGAAACAAAACATTCTCGTGGCCTTTAATTTTATAACTATCATTTAAAAGATATTTAACGGTAAGGCCTTTGAGCATGACAGCAGCCGCTTGATCAAAAGAGATAAAGTCAGGTAAATGCACTACAGAGTCTTGCTCTATAGTTCTGTGGGAAGTGTAAGCACCATTAGTCTTTAAAAAAGCGACTCTATCCCCTATTTTAAATTTTGTAACTTCAGATCCTATTGCTTCTATTGTGCCTGCACCCTCAGATCCTAGAATTAAATTTTTATTATTAGTTTCAGGAGGCCAAGGATAAATTCCTTTACGAATATAAATATCAATAAAGTTAATACCTATACTTTCATTCTTAATAATAACTTCATTCTTTTTAGGAGCTTCTAGTGCGAATTCTTTTTTCGTTAACACAGAAGAGTTTCCTGGTTCATTTGCTATCATACAGTAAGGCATAAAAACAGATTAATTCATGATCTGATTAGATACAACATTGTTCTAATAAAGTTTTTATAATTAGAATACTTTGATTGAAATAGTAAAAAAATTCATGTTATAATGTATCATTGAATAATTATTTTAGAAAAGTAGGTTTTGGTTTAAGTTATAAGGAAACCATTCCTGAAGACCCATTAAAATGGGCAACCGATCAATTTAATAGCCTCCCTCCTCTTCGCTGGTCAGAAAAACTTCCATCAGTTGAAGATCAAAGAGAGATATTTAGACAATACGTTACTGAAAAGGAAAAAATTCAAGAAAAATTTGGTAAGGATGCCATGATATACGAGAAAGAGCATAACAAATTAAGACATCAAAAGGGTCAAGAATTTTTCCAGTCATTTGAATTATCAATTAGACATCATAATGCTTTAAATAGTGGTGCTCCTGCGTTTGAAAGAATGTGGCATTTTTGGGGCAATCATTTTTCTCTAAGTAATAAAGACTTTATATCTGACTGGCATTATGGGCCTTACATGAGAGAAGCGATCAGACCATCAATGGATAAAACATTTGAGGAATTGGTAGTTGAGGTTACCACTTCATGGGGCATGATACACCACCTCGATAACACTGATAATATTGGTCCTAACTCGCAAGAAGGTCGAAGAGAGAACTCGGATGGCGATAAAAGAAAAGTTGGCTTAAATGAAAATCACGGAAGAGAGCTCTTAGAGCTCCATACAGTATCTCCAGCTGCTAATTATACCCAAGATGATGTGATTAATATGGCAAAGGTTTTAACTGGATGGGCTAAAAAATGGTCTAAGAAAAATTCATGGGCAGGACCCTTAGTGTTTCAACCTGAATTACATGAAATGGGGCAAAAAAATATATTAGGTAAATCTTACAATACAAAAGAAAATAAAATGACTGGCAATAAACAATTGTTTGCCGTTATCAAAGACCTTTGTAATCATAAATCATGTAGAGAATTTATAGCAAAAAAATTATGTCAGCATTTTATAACAGATGAACCTAGTCAAGAAATGATCGACCCAATCATTCAGGCTTGGGTTAAATCAGATGGTTTTCTCCCTGAAATTCATAAAGCTACAATGAAAGTTGCTTTTGAATATGGAAATAAACATAAAAAATTTTTGATGCCAGAACCGTGGCTTATTCAGAATGCGAAGATGTTAAATTTTAAACACTACTGGGGACCAGATAGATATGTATTTAAATCTGGTAAAATACCACCCAAAAGAGAAAGACAAATACAATGGATTCTAGAAGATTTAGGTCATCCTGTTTTTAAAGCTAGTCAACCAAATGGATTTATAGATAATGAGGAAGAATGGACATCGCCAGAATTAATGATTAGAAGAATGGTTTATGCTAATCAATTTCAAACATATCTAAAAAATATTAAAAGGGAAAAGCAGAGTACCTATGATGATGAATTTTTTGAAAATATTATTTATAAAAATTTTGACAATCCTGAAAGTGCATTAAAGACTGTATTTTCTGCAAATAGTACTCAAAATAGATTTGTAATGTTTGCTAATATGCCGGAGGTCTTAAAAACATGAATTGTACCAGGAGAAGTTTTTTACAAGGAAGTTTAGCAACTTTGTTTGTAGGTGGTTTGAACTTACCGCTACTCGCCGCATCAGTTAAGAAAAATTTAGTAATTATATCTCTAAGAGGGGGAATGGATGGTCTAACTGCTGTACCAGTAATTGGTGATCCTAAAATTAAGAGCTATCGATCAGAATTATTACTTGATCAAAAACTAAAGCTAAATTCAGATTTTGGTTTTCATCCCAAACTATCAACACTTCACAATTTATGGAAGAAGGGTAAGGCCTCAGTAGTTCATGCTACTAGTATTCCTTATACTCAAAGATCACATTTTGACGGGCAAAATTTAATGGAGACTGGTGGTCTTGTTCCTTATAAAGAAAAGACTGGTTGGTTAGGAAGAGGTTTAAAACTTGCAAATTTGGATGGATCAGGTTTAGCGTTAACGCTTCCTATGCCTCTTTTACTAAGGGGTATTGAACAAAATAATAATTTTTATCCAGCTCACAACTCAATGCCAAGAATAGAGATTGTAAAAAAATTAAGAACAGCTTACGAGGGAGCTTCTGAAGAGAAACTTCTTAATATTATAGATGTTATCATGAATAGACCGCTCACAATGCAAGGTGGAGATCAAAGTCTTGATAGTTTATCCAAAAAAGCTTCAAAAATATTACAAGATCCTCTAGGTCCAAGAATTGCTGTTTTTGACATAGAAGGATTTGATACTCATTCTGGACAAGGCAATGATGAAGGAGGACATGCTGATAAACTTCAAGAAATAGATATGATTATTAAAAACTTGCACGAAGGGCTTGGAAAAGAATTTGATAATACTTTAATACTGACACTTACTGAATTTGGAAGAACAGTTGAGCAAAATGGTGGATATGGAACAGAACATGGGTATGGCTCTGCTATTTTAATGGCAGGTGGATTATTAAAAAAATCCCAAGTCTTAACTGATTGGCCTGGATTAAATAAACTTTTTGAACAAAGAGATTTACAGAGCACCATTGATGCGAGGGGTATTTACGCGTCAGCTATGTCTGCTGTATTAGATTTAGAATTTGAACAAATAAAGAAAAATGTATTTTGGAATTCTGATATTTCTAATTTTACAGAACAACTATTTAGAACTTAAGTCTTGAATTTTATTTAAATAATCCCATATATAAATTGTAGGGGCCATGACGGACCTACACAACAGCAGGTTTAAATACTGCAAAATTAAATTAACGCTTTAAGGAGGTTAATAATGACTACATTTGACTTATCTCCACTATGGAGAACAACCGTTGGTTTCGATGAGTTCGATAGACTTTTCGATACTGTATTTTCATCAGAAACTAAGGCTAATACTTATCCGCCCTATAACATTGTTAAGACAGATAAAAATAATTATCAAATTACAATGGCTGTAGCGGGTTTTGACGAGAGCAATATAGATATATCTTTAGAGGAGAACTTATTAGTAATCAAAGGAGATAATAAATCTGGAAATGGCTTAGATGAAAATGTTGAATACTTACATAGAGGCATTGCTACGAGAAACTTTGAGAGACGATTTGAAATAGCAGACACAGTAAAAGTAAATGAAGCTGATTTAAAAAATGGTCTTCTTGTTATTGGTTTGGAAAGAGAAATTCCAGAACATAAAAAGCCAAGAAAGATTGAAATCGGCTCTAACACAAAGACTATTAGTGCCTAGTAAACCCAACGGG
>CAZFKZ010000075.1:0-4876 GCA_964519035.1 uncultured Rhodobacterales bacterium
GTTACCCCACACCTTCTTCTATTGGAGTTATTGGCCTCTGAGCCATGAAGTAAAGCATCGTTATGTAACGAAATTTGACCAGCTTTTAAATTTAAAGATACAATTTTCTTTTCATCTATTTGATCAAATGAAACTTCTTGGTTTAAAACAAGATTCTTTGCATCATTTTTTTTATGTACAAATTTTCCTAACTTATGGCTTCCTGAAACAACTTTCATAGCTGCATTTTCCTCATCAGTGTCAAAAACAGCTAGCCAAACTGTGACAGCATTTGCAGGACTAAGAGGCCAATATTGTGCATCTTGATGCCAAGGGACTACAGATCCATCTTTTGGTTCTTTGCTAAAGAACTGTCCACCCCATTGAACGAAATTTGGTCCTATTAAGTCTTCAACATAATCTAAAATAGCTGGAGTTCTGCAAAGATCATAAAACTTCTTACTAGCTTTATGCCACATATTTGTTTTATTTATATCAACATCATCAGGTAACTTTGAACTTAATTCATCGTACCAATTATGGAGGTCTTTGACTGCATCATCTGCAAAAACAGGTAATCCTGTAACATAGCCTTCTGAAGAATATTGCTCTTTTTCATTGGAAGTAAGCCTGCGGATATTTGAATTAATTTGAAACACTATCTATTCCTCCCATTTTTCATTAGCAGCATCTTTCCAAGCTTGTTTAAGTTTTTCGATATTAAATCCTGATTTTTTAGCAGCTTCTATTAAATGGCTCTCTTTTTTAGTCATATGATTAATTGCGTTTTTAATCATTTTAAGAGCATCTTCAGGAATTATGACTGCGCCATGTTGATCTGCATGAATTATATCGCCATGATTAATGCGGAGACCATGAACGTTTATTGAAGAACCATATTCCAATACATGAACATAAGCGTGGCTTGGACCTATTGCATTAGCTAAAACCTGATAACTTTTATCAATTGCATCTAGATCTCTTAAAAGACCGCTAGTAATAGTTCCTGCGAGTCCTAGACCTTTATGTAATGAAACGTTAACTTCTCCCCAGAAAGATCCAATTGGATTAGGCCAATCTAGATCTTCTATAATACAAACTGAAGGAGCTTGTTTATGAATACTATTTTCTTTACTCATGTATTCATAATAATCTAACCTAATTTTAGTAGCTATATCAGCGGTTATAGTTGGTGGGTTTGATGCCTGTATTTTTGCTGTTTTAGCAATTCCTACTATTGGCTCGAGCTTTGGATTAGCTGAAATAAATGGGTATTTTGTATACCCATCGGCTGATCTTGAACCTCTATAAATATCGAGTGCATTTGAAATTGTAGGAGTGTCAAATTTCTTTAAAAATGAAATTAATTCTTTGGTTAACATAAATTTCCCCTGATTTAATCATTTAACATTAGCCAATCATATGATTGTTAACAAGTAAAATGAAATCATTAATTTCTATAGATTATTTTTTCCTTATAATTTTTATTGTCAAAAGCATTTAACGCGCCTTTTAAACCATTAGTGTTGTCTTCAGTTAACCAAATAGGAACATTTTTAATATATTCATACCTTCGGCCTTTATTTAGGAGATTTTTTTTAAAATTACTTATTTCTAATATAGATTGTAATTTTGGAGTTATGCCTCCTGATAAAATAACACCGCACTGAGAACCATTAATTAGGATTACATTTGAAATAACTGTTCCTAAAATACTAAACATAATTTTAATCGCTTTGATGGCATTTTCTTCACCTAAAAGAGCTTTTTCTCCTATTTCAGGTGCTTTTAATAATTGTGTCTTTGAACCTTCTTGATCTAGTACAAATTTATATATTTCTTCTATTCCTGAGCCACTTACAACTCTTTCGGCTGAGACATGTTCGTATTTTTGTCTTAAAAATTGTAATAATTTAATTTCTAAATCTGAGTTTGGAGCAAATGTAACATGACCTCCTTCGCCTTCAATTGCGAAAGGGCCATTTTCAGAAAGAATTAAAGTGCAAACACCTAAACCGGTGCCTGGACCACTTATTAATAAAGGAGCTTTTTTAATTGGAATACCATTCTTAATGATTTTTAAACCATGGTTAACAGCTAATTTTTTATTAAAATCTTCATTTTCAGTTAGTTTTTCGTAAAAAGAACTAAAGCATAATGATTGCGCTACAAAATCATTAATAAACAATAATTTAGTTAATTTAAAATAATCACTTACTTCTGTTTGTTTGAAACTCCAGTTATTGTTGGTGAATTTAATTAAATCAAGCTTTGTAGTCGATGCAACCGCAATTGACATATTGTTAATTTGTAATTTATTTTTGTTTTTATAGTAATTAATGGCTTCAAAAATATTTGTAAAGTCTGAGCATTTCAAATACTCAAAATTTGTGATTGATGTTTCATTACTTTTTTTAAAGGCAAACCGTGCATTAGTTCCACCGATATCAGCAAGTAATAAATTCATTTTAACTCCATAAAATTTTAGATTTATTATATTATTATTAATAGTTTAAAAACAACTAGTAACAAATGATTTTGTCTGAAAAGAAAACATTATAATTTTATTACTTTAATAAGTATGTGAATTATTAATATGAAATTTAAACTAAAACTTTATAAATAATAACCTTGCTTCATTTGATTGTTATAAAGTATGTACATTATGTAATTAAATATCTATTTGGAGAGAAAATGTTAAAATTTTATTATAATACTGGCCCCAATCCTATGAAGGTGGCTCTTTGTTTAGAGGAAATGGGTTTGGCTTACCAAGCTATTCCAGTCGACACAAGAAAGGGTGAGCAACACGCTCCATCTTACATGCAAATTAATCCTAATGCTAAAGCACCATCAATTGAAGATGATGGTCACGTCGTATTTGATAGTAATGCAATTCTTTTGTATTTAGCTGAAAAAACAGGAACATTTATTACAGATTCTAGTCCTAAGTCACGTGCAGATTTACTCTCATGGTTGATGTTTGTTGCAACAGGTATTGGTCCTTACTCTGGTCAATCTGTTCATTTCCAACACATGGCACCTGAAAAAATTAAGTATGCTATTAACAGGTACGTTTTTGAAGCTGAAAGGCACTATGACATTTTAAACAACAGACTATCTAATAATAAATATATGTTAGGGGATACTTATAGTATTGTTGATATGTGCGTTTGGGGTTGGGCAAGAATGTTACCTAAGGTAATTGGTGAAGGTGAGTTAGAAAAAAGAACTCATCTAAACAGATTAATGACAGAAATCAATAATAGACCTGCTAGTAAAAAAGCTATGGAAATAAGTTCATCTAACAATCATAATTTCAAAGTTGAAATTGATGAAGAGGCAAGCAAATTTATGTTTCCACAAAATGAAAGACTTAAAAATATTTAATTAGGTCTTATTTCATAAACAGCGTTAAGCGGATGATCAGTTTTAATTCGCTTAACATTATTAAATCCCACTAATTTGCAATATTCTTTCACTTTTCCTTCAGGTAAACCAACAGTTCCCAAACCTAACCCATTATTTGCTAGAGAAGTTGTCATACAAAAATGTAGGCTCATTGAATAAAGAAATGGCGCCATAGGTCCTTTGTTGTCAGCGGGATCATCTTCACATTTAATATCCATTAAAACAAAAATACCATCATCCTTAACAGCTTCTCGAATAGTCCTCAGTCCTTGAATAGGATCAGTCATGTCATGAATTAAGTCAAAGCAAGCTACAAAATCAAATTTTTGATCTAATTTTTTAGAAACATCCCATTGAATAAAATCAATATTATTAATAACACCTGCGTCTTCAGCATTCTTTTTAGATTTATCTATATTAGGATCAAACAAATCATAACCATAAAATTGACTTTTTGGAAAGGCTTTAGCTAATTCAATAGTAGATCTCCCAGATCCACAACCAAAATCTGCAAAAGTAACTGATCCTTTTTCTAATTTAGATTTTAATTCCGGCATTTCATTTATCCAATCTGATACAAGAAAATGTTTATATCTTGTGCAGCCTGTCTGATCTATTCCATCCCAAAAACCTTGATCAATTTGTTCGTAGTCAATACCACCACCATTCTTAAAAACTTTGAGAAGTTCGTGATAAGGTAGTAGGGTACTATTTAACATTTGGATCAAACCTTTTTGAGAAAATTTACCGCCTTCTTCAACTAACACAGGTATATATTCTTTTTTTATAGAAATTTTTCTTGTCGTTTTATCAAATTCCAGATAGCCGGTTGAATAAAGACCTAAAGACCATTCTCTGATATATCTTTCATTTAATAACATTCTATCGGCAATTTCTTGACTTGTAGAAGGTCCAAATTTAGATAAGTCTTCAAAAAGACCTAAATCTACTCCGATTGCACATAATCTTATACCTACGGCACCTGAAGTATCATTTACAATTTTTTTTATTAATTCTTTTTGAATTAAATGTTCATCTTTCATTAATTTCAACCTTAATTATTTGATCATAATCTTAAAATACAATTTTAAAAAATCTAATAAAAGTAAAAAAATCATAATTTGGTATGTTTTTTGAAAAGAAATACAGTTAACATTGTATTTTACTATTTAGATTAGATTTTAATATTAATTTATATTCGTAAACTTAGGGCAAAAGAATGCAAAACTGGGATGTACGCATAAAAAATCTTAAACGGGATATTCAAAACGCACGTGAAAAATTTGTAGTTCCATATTTAGATGTTCAACCCAAAACTACTTCTAAGCCAGTTGAAACAAAAAGTCTTGATCAACCTGTTGAAGAAAGTCTCCAAAATGAAGTTCTTACTTCTGAAAATAAGATTTATGAAAATAAAGATCCATTATCCTCAATGAGTTTATTAAATACAAATGAAAATATAACAGCAGAAGATACTAAAGTTGGT
>CAZFKZ010000076.1:0-4839 GCA_964519035.1 uncultured Rhodobacterales bacterium
GTTAAACATGACTTTATAATTCTTCTCATTATTTTCATATTTCTTGTTTTAGGTAAATCGTTTACAAATATTATTTTATCAGGTTTAAATGACTTACCTAGATCATTAATAATTAAATTCATAAAATATTCTTCTTTCATGTCTGGATCCTCTTTGTTCAGGGGAACAATAGATATAATAATTTTTGAACCTTTGTTTTCATCAGGAATACCGATTGCAGCAACTTCTTTCACTTTGCCTGATTTTGCAATTGATCCTTCTAATTCAGCAGGACCAATTCTTTTACCAGAAACTTTTATCGTATCATCAGATCTTCCATGTAAATACCAGTGACCATCTTTATCTTTGCTTGCTAAATCTCCATGCACCCAAAGGCCCTTAATAATATTCCAGTAATTATCGATATATCTCTTATCGTCGTTCCATAAACTTTTTGTTAGACCGATAGATGATTTTCTCATTATAAGTTCTCCCATTTCATTCAAAGGAGCTATCTTGCCATCATGTTTAACTATATCAGCACTCATACCTGGAATTGGAGCATTAAACGAACCAACTTTAAACGAACGATGGAGACAACAATGTAAAATAGATCCAGAAACTTCTGTCCCACCTGCTGAATTCATAATTGGCACTTTTGATTTGCCAATGAATTCAAACAACCATCTCCATGGTTTTTCAGTCCAAGGTTCTCCACCGGTACAAACTATTCTAAGTGAATTTAGATTAAGTTCTTTAAATAACGTTTTATCTTTAATCATTTGAGAACGAATAAGAGCAGGGGATAGCTCTGTCCATGAAACTTTATATTTTTCTATTAGTTTCCAAAATCTAATTTCATCTGGAAAATCTGGAACACCTTCAGCAATAATCATTTTTGCTCCATGCAAGGAAGCGATTGTGGCTGACTTTGACCCAACCATCCATCCCATATCAGCCATACAAAGATGAATGTCTGTTTGTTTAAAGTCAGCTAAGATTCCTTCATCAAAAGACATTTTTGTAACCAATCCAATGTGAGTGTAAACACATCCTTTAGGTTTACCTGTGGTACCTGAAGTAAAATGAATAACAGCTGGATCTTCAGCTTCCATTTCTTGTGTCTTTAATTGATCAGATATATTTTCAAAGTTATTCCAATTAAATATTTTTTTTCCTTTGGCATCACCTACTAAAAATATTTTTTGCAAATGATCTAAATCCTCAACACCATTCTTAATAGTGTCAAACATTTTTATTTCTTTACCTTTTCGAAATGTAGTGGAAGAAGTAAAAATTCCTTTTGCTTTTGCAATTTTTAATCGATCTATTACAGCATTTGATCCATAACCAGAGAATAGAGGTAACACTATGCAGCCTACTTTTAGAATTGCAAAATAAGCAATATATGTTTCAATTATTTGTGGCATGTAAAGTGCAATTACATCACCTTTAACAAATCCATTACTCTTTAGTGCATTACCGACTTGTGATATTTTTTTATCAAAGTCTTGATATGTTATTGAAGACGTTTCCCCATTTTCTTTTTCTGAAAAAATAAATGTATCATTAAATAATTCTTTGTCTTTATGTCGGTCTATACAATTTAGAACTATATTTGTTTTTCCACCCACACACCATTTTGTCCAAGGCACGCCTGCAGATTCATCCATAATTTGTTCATAGTTTTTATAGAATTTTAAGTCAGAAAATTTAATTACATTATCCCAAAGCCAACCTGGATTTTGTAAAGCTTTAGCTTCTAAAGTATCGTAATCTTTTAAATTACAATATTTAATAAAACTTGTTAATTTAGAATTTTTTATTATTTCTTCTGGTGGAGTCCAGATGATTTCTTTAGTCATCAATTGACTATCAACTAGCTTTCCTTAATAAATAATCTGAATCATGACTAGAGGTTAGCAATTTTTTATTAGTTTTTTTAATAAATGGTACGTAACTTACATTTTTATATTTCCATACCACAGGACTGCTCAATGCATAGCTTCCATATATAAAAAATCTTTTTTTACCATTCACTTCTCGAAACAAATTAACGCCATGGTATGAATTAGGCGTAGATTGAAAAAAAATAACACTTCCGCTAGAAGGCGTAAATTCTTTTACCTTTGAAAGTTGAGTAATTTTTGGAAATCTTTTAAATGTCTTTCTAATTTCTTTATCTGTCTTCTTCTTAAAAATTGTTAAAGATCCACCATTTTTCTTTGGTATATCGTTTAAATATATTAAAAAGTTGTAAAGTCTAGTCACATCATCTCGATGTGGTTTTAAACGATAACCCCCTCTAGATACTGAAAAATCAATATCTAAATTTACATTTGGATTTTTATAGTTCGTCCCTAGCATTTTCATTAATTCTTTAGAATTCATTAATCTTTTATTCGTGTATTTATTTCTTAAAAACTTTTTTGGCATATATGTATTAGTCCAACTATAGTCTTTAAATGTTTTTTTGAATTTAGATTCAACCTTTTTGTAAAATAACTGGCTATTAAATTGATTAAAAAGTTTATTTGATAATTTAGATTTTTTTAAATAATTTTTAAAATTTTTAGAGCCTTTGTTTATTCTATTCCTACCGCCTTGAATTAGATCATCAAAATTGTCTGTATTTTTGATTTCACTAATAAGTTTCTTACAGTCTTTTTTTGTTAAAGCATTTTTGCCAATCATTACTGGAAAATTACTTTTAATTTTCTTTAGTTTGTTAATATTAATCATTTTGATTTGGGTCTTTAAAAATGAGCGGTAATTTAATACCGCTCATAAGTTTTAATTTATTATAGTCCAGCGCTAGGGTTAAATGTAACCGTACCAGCAACTTTAGTCTTCCAGTTTTTACCACCTTTAGTGTATTCGATCATAACAGGCGTTTTGTTACCATCTCTGCACTCAGGGCTACCAGCGGCACAAAAGCCGATTGGTCCAGAAGCTAATCCAGTAAAGTTAGTTATGCCAGCAATAGAATCTCTAACTTGGTTTCTATCAGCAGCTAAATTACCACTAAATTTTAATTGTGCTTTTTCAAGAGCAGGTCTTAACATGTCTAATAGATCCTGCATTTGAGAAAAGTCATGACCAGGTACAACACCGTACTTGTCTTTGATTTTTTTCACAAATTTTTTAGCGATTGGTCTTTTGTCAGAAGCAGCGAATGCAGCAGCGTAAGAAACACCAACAGCAGCTTTACCTGCGTTAGTTGGAACTTCAACTTTTGAAGCTACTGAGTTTGCAACTCTAGCAACACTCTTAGGAATTCCTACTTCATAAGATTGTTTAAGAGCACGAACAGTTTCGTCTACTAAACCTGATAATACTATTGCATCTGGATTTGCTGCTTTAGCTTTCAATAAGAAAGATCTAAAGTCAGTTTCTTTTTCACCAGCTTGCGCTTCGTATACAGGATCAACACCATATTCATCTTTCATAAACTTAATCATAGATTTAGCAAAGTCAGAACTAGCTTGGTCTGGCACATAGATATAAGCTATCTTCTTACCAGAGTTTTCAGCTGTGAATTTACCTTGTACAATTTTATAAAATCTAGATGAAACAGGAACTCTGAATATATATTCACTACCCGTTAATGTGATTTTAGAACTTGTAGAGTGAGGTATAATTTGTGGTACACCAGCTTTAGTTATTACAGGTACCATAGGCATTGTAACTGAACTACAGCTTGAACCAATTATAACATGAACTTTATCTTGGTAAGCAAGTTTTGTTGCGTTTGCTACACCTTTTTCAGATTTACATTCATCATTATAAAGTATCAATTGTACTTTCTCTCCATTTATACCACCAGAAGAATTCCACTCTTCAACAGTATCTTTAATTAACTCTCCGTGTTTGTAACCAACGTCAGATAACATTCTAAACGAAACACCAATTTTGATGTCAGCTTGTGCTAACGATGTGATTAATAAACTTCCAGCGAGTAATATACTTGAAAAAATAATTTGTATTTTTTTCATGTCTCCTCCTTTTGTTTTTTATAGACAAGCGTAATAAAATTTAGTTAGTATGTCTATCTATTATGTATAATTTATATACGTAATTTACGTTTATTAGGGGGGTATTTGCTTAAAATTGAAAAATTAGTTTCTGGTTACGGCTCAGTGCAAATACTGTACGGGGCCGATATGAAAGTCGAAGAACAATCTATAGTTGCATTGCTTGGTGGAAATGGAACTGGGAAATCTACAATTTTAAAAGCATGCTCTGGACTTCTTAGGTCATGGGAAGGAACTATAAATTTTAATGGAGAAGATATTCATAATTTACCACCACATGAAATTGTAAAAAAAGGTTTAGTTCAAGTAACTCAAGGTAAAGATGTTTTTCCAGCAATGAGCGTTACTGAAAATTTAAGATTAGGAGCATTCGTGCTTAACTCTAAAAAAGAATTAAAAGATAATTTAGAAAAAGTATTTAATTATTTTCCAAGATTAAATGAGAGAAAAGATCAATTAGCTGCAACCTTATCTGGCGGAGAACTTCAAATGCTTTGTATTGGAAGAGGTCTAATGTCGAGTCCAAAAATGATAATGTTAGATGAACCGAGCGCTGCTCTTGCACCTCAAATAGTTTTAGATATTTTTAAAAACATTAATAGAATTAGAAAAGATGGATTAACTGTTCTGGTAGTAGAGCAGAATGTTCGTATGGCTCTTCTGCTCTCAGATTATGGATATGTGATTAAAGATGGAGTAATTAACGTTGAGGGAGAGTCTAAAAAATTAATGTACGATGATGCTGTTAAAGACTCTTATTTAGGAGGAACAAAAGCAAATGTTTAAAACTTTTAGATTTACTAGAAACATAGAGAATACTTTAATG
>CAZFKZ010000077.1:0-4775 GCA_964519035.1 uncultured Rhodobacterales bacterium
TTCTTTGAAGTAATCACCAAATGAAAAATTTCCAAGCATTTCAAAAAATGTGTGATGTCTTGCTGTCTTTCCCACATTTTCTAAATCATTATGTTTACCTCCAGCTCGGATACATTTTTGTGATGTTACAGCTCTTTTATAATTTCTTTGCTCAACACCCGTAAATGTATTTTTAAATTGAACCATTCCTGCATTGGTAAATAGTAGTGTTGGATCATTTTCTGGCACTAATTGACTCGAGCTTAATACCTCATGACTATTTTTACTAAAATAGTCTATAAACTTCGATCTTATAGAATTAACAGTAATTTTATTATTAAGGGGCATTTTTATTTCTGCTAAAAAAAATTAATTATAAAACTTAGATAACATCAATCTTAATAAAAACAAATCCTCAATAAATTTTATTTATCATCCTCATTATTTGGTTGATCTGGATTCATTAGAATTTCTTCAACAAGCACTGAATTACCTTTAATCCTTTCTTCTATTTCTAATGCTATCTCTTTATTCTCTTTAAGAAAGTTTTTTACATTCTCCCTACCTTGACCAATTCTTTGTTCATTATAAGAAAACCAAGACCCTGATTTTTCAACAATACCTGCCGCAACACCTAAATCAACTATTTCTCCATTTTTTGAGATACCTTCTCCATACATAATATCAAATTCAACAGTTCTAAAAGGAGGAGCAACTTTATTTTTAACTACTTTAACTCTTGTTTGGTTTCCTACTATATCATCTTTATCTTTAATTGCTCCAATTCTTCTTATATCTAAACGGACTGAAGCATAAAACTTAAGAGCATTTCCACCTGAGGTAGTTTCTGGGTTTCCAAACATAATACCAATTTTTTGTCTAATTTGGTTAATAAAGATAACTAAACAATTTGATTTTGATATTGATGAAGTAAGTTTTCTAAGTGCTTGACTCATTAATCTTGCTTGAAGTCCCATATGCGTGTCTCCCATGTCACCTTCTAACTCGGCTCTTGGGACTAATGCTGCAACTGAGTCTACAACTAGCACAGATACTGCGCCTGATCTTACCAATGTGTCTGCTATTTCAAGTGCTTGTTCTCCTGCATCTGGTTGAGATATTAAAAGTTCATCTATGTTAACGCCTAATTTTTTTGCGTATACTGGATCTAATGCATGTTCTGCATCCACAAAAGCACATGTACCACCAGCTTTCTGAGACTCAGCAACAGCATGTAGAGCTAATGTTGTTTTTCCAGAACTTTCAGGACCATATATTTCAACAATTCGTCCTTTAGGGAACCCACCAATGCCTAAAGCAACATCTAAACCAAGAGAACCGCTTGAGATAGCCTGTATATCGAGGTTTTCTCCTGCTTTTCCAAGCTTCATAACTGAACCTTTTCCAAATGCTTTTTCTATTTGACCTATTGCAGCCTCTAAAGCCACATTTTTATCTTTGTCTTGATTAGCCAACTTAACTACCTCAGCGCTCATTTAATTTCTCCCTTTATTGACATATGCTTGTAATAGATTCAACTTATAATTAATTAATGATATTCATGTTTTGTTCTTATGTCAAACTTTGTTCTTACTTTGTTCTTATTTTATTTATTGGAATGTGATTGAAATTATTCGTCTTTATGTACTTTTTCTTTTTTTTCGTGACGTTCTTGAGCATCAACACTTAAAGAAGCAATTGGCCTAGCCATTAAACGTCCTAATCCTATTGGATCACCAGTTTCTTCGCAATATCCATAAGTTTTCAATTCTATTCTCCTTAGTGCAGAATCAATCTTACTTAATAATTTTCTTTCTCTGTCTCTTGTTCTCAATTGAATAGATGCGTCAGATTCGACTTGAGCCCTATCAGCTATATCAGGGCGTTGCAAACCTTCCTCGGAAAGATTATCTTTTGTGTCAGTAGCTTCATCTAATAAATTTAATTTCCATTCAATCAACTTTTGTCTAAAAAATTCTAACTGTGTTGGTCCCATAAATTCATCATCTTTTGATGGGGTATAAGATGACGGCAAAACAACAGAAGAGCCCATAAGCCCTCCTCGACTTGAACCATCCTTAAAAACTTCAGTTGCAACTATATTTTTATCTTTCTTAGAATTCATTTTTAAATCCTATTAAATATTAATATAAAATAATGTTCTTATATTTAATCTTATGAAAAGTGCAAGCCTGAAAATTTGTAAAAACTTAATTTTGAAAATATTTTCTTATTTTTTTTAAATTAATTTAAAATTTTAGATTATTTTTACTATGTTAATGTTTATGATAGTTTTAGTTGAAAATTATTATTTAAATATTATTTATAATTAATTAAATAACTTTGAATCAACAAAGTGTCTAGGTGAGAGTTGAAATTGGATTATTCTGAAAGATTTAAAAAATCAATTAACAAGTTAAAATTTGAAGGAAGATATAGATTTTTTAATGAAATTGAAAGGCGTTCAGGTTTACATCCCTTAGCTATATGGAAAAATAACTCTGCTGATTCTGAAATTATTGTTTGGTGTTCAAATGATTATTTAGGAATGAGTCAAAATAAATTAGTAGTTAATTCGATGGTAGATGCAGTCCATTTAATGGGCACAGGTTCAGGTGGAACAAGAAATATTTCAGGAAATAGTGCCGCTATTGTCGAGCTAGAAAATGAGCTTGCAAAACTACACAACAAAGAAAAAGCGTTGGTTTTTTCATCTGGTTATGTTGCTAACGAATCAACTATAAGTACTTTATTGAAAATATTTGATGATGCAGTCGTATTTTCTGATGAAAAAAATCATGCGTCTATTATATCTGGCATAAAAAAGTCAAATGTATCTAAAGAAATTTTTAAGCACAATGATTTAAGTCATCTTGAAAAATTAATAAAATTATATCCTAAAGACAAACCAAAAATAATTATTTTTGAATCAATTTATTCAATGGATGGTGATTATGGAGATATAAATGGAATTGTTAAAATTGCTAAAAAATATAAAGCAATGACATATTTAGACGAAGTTCATGCTGTAGGAATGTATGGGGACACAGGTGCTGGCGTGGCTAATAAACTTAGCGTTAGTGAT
Source organism: uncultured Rhodobacterales bacterium (assembly GCA_964519035.1). GTDB lineage: Bacteria > Pseudomonadota > Alphaproteobacteria > Puniceispirillales > Marisalimonadaceae > CAJJBL01. Next base: position 3,065 of record CAZFKZ010000077.1, read on the forward strand.
GACATAGATATTTTGCAAGGAACTCTTGGAAAAGCTTATGGTACGATGGGAGGATACATTACTGCCTCACAATTGATATGTGACGCTATTAGAAGTTACGCAAGCGGTTTTATATTCACAACTGCATTACCTCCAGCATTAGCTAAATCAGCAACCACATCAATTAGGTACCTAAAAAAATCAAAGTCTGAAAGATTTTTACAACAAAAAAATGCAATTTTTTTAAGAAAATGTTTAAAAAAAGCAAATATTCCTTTCTTAAACAATTCTACTCATATTGTACCTGTAATGGTTTATAATCCATTACAGTGCAAAGAAATAAGCAATATTTTATTAAATGAATTTGGCCACTATATACAACCTATTAATTACCCAACTGTTCCTAAAGGTTATGAGAGATTAAGAATTACACCCGGACCACTTCATACTGAAAAAATGATATCTGATTTAACTATTGCATTGGAGTATGCTTTTAAGAAAACAAATAATATTAACTATCAAAAACTTGCTTAATATTAAAAGATAAAATTAAAGGACTTAAAAGTGGCAATAATTACAAAACCCTCAGATCACAAAGCTTTTCCAAAAAAACCAAAAATTGGAGTTTTACTAGTTAATTTAGGAACTCCTGAAGGGACTGATTATTTTTCTATGAGAAAGTACTTAAAAGAATTTTTAATGGATAAACGGGTAGTTGATATTTTTAGACCACTGTGGTGGTTGATTTTAAACGGTCCAATATTAACGTTTAGACCTTCAAAGTCAGGCAAAGCATATAAAAAAGTATGGGACAATGAAAATTATGGATCTCCTTTAAGAAAATTTACAATTTATCAATCAAAAAAATTATCAGATATATTAAGTTTAGATAAAAATATTATAGTTGATTACGCAATGAGATATGGCGTGCCAGCCATGCACAAAACTCTCGATAATATGATGAAACAAGGTTGTACTAAAGTTCTCCTTGTCCCGCTTTATCCTCAATACGCTGCAAGTACTACAGCAACAGTAAAAGATGAATTTTTCAGATGGATGCTTAAACAAAGATGGCAGCCAGCTTTAAGAACTATTGCACCCTGGTTTGATGATGACAATTATATTAATGCTCTAGCAAAAACTGTAAAAGATAATTTTAAAAATGATAAGAAACCAGATATGTTGATAATATCATTTCATGGAATACCTAAAAGATATTTTGCTGCTGGCGATCCTTACCATTGTCATTGTATTAAGACAGCTAGATTGCTAAAAGAAAAACTAAAATGGCCTGATGAAAAGATATTAGTGACATTTCAGTCAAGGTTTGGACCTGAACCTTGGTTGCAACCATATACAGACAAAACAATTATTGATCTTGCAAAAAATGGTACCAAAAGTATTGCAGTTGTAGCCCCTGGGTTTATTTCAGATTGTTTAGAAACACTTGAAGAAATAAATGTAGAAGCTAGAGAACTGTTTATAGAAAATGGTGGAAAAGAATTTAATTATATCCCTTGCTTAAATGATAATGAACATTCAATTAAATTTTTAGAAGGTATAATCAAAAAGAATTTACAAGGTTGGGTTAGTTAATTTATATATCTATATTAAGTGCTAAACAAAAAGTTAACCATTTACATTTGTTATATTAATTTGTATAAGCTTTAAATCATTAGCGGGTATTGTGTAGTGGTAAGACCTTAGCCTTCCAAGCTAATGACGCGAGTTC
>CAZFKZ010000078.1:0-4524 GCA_964519035.1 uncultured Rhodobacterales bacterium
TAGAGTTTATAATTATTTTTAAATCAGTAATACTTATTGCAATTTTTTTTGCTGTAATTGCATCAAAATTTATTATTGAAAAAATTTTTGAACTTGTTTGGCAGTTTGATTTTGAGGTTTTATTAAAACTTGGTCTGTCAATTGGTTTAATTACTTTAATACTAATAATGTTGGCAAATCTTAAGTATCTAAACCCTAAGGTTTACCCATTGATTAGAAATCAATAACTATTTTAAGTCTATTTTAAACATTGACTCATTTCTTCTATTCATTGGAAGTGTAAATGGGCTATCATAAGTTGCTCTAATAGGTAAGCTCATTACTTTAATATCATCTTTAGCTAATTCTTTTTCTAAAATGTCTGTATGTTTTAGAAAATTTTTATCTGTTGTTCTACCAGAATAAATAATTACTGCATAATAACCTCCTTCCATAGTTACAATATTAACATTTTCATCTAAAGGTTTGGGTGTATTTTTTTTATTAAATTTTAAAGGTAAGTAAAATTGCATTGTCATATTCCCATCTTTTTCGATTCTTGTAACTGGAGTTGTCATTTTAATCTCTTCATTAGTATTATTGTTACCTGAGATATAATTAAATAATTTTCTAAAGCCACTACTTCGATTATATTCAATAGTTTCTACAGCTAAACGATTTGAGTATTTTCTAATTTCATAATTTTCATTTTTTTTTATAACTTGATAGTTTGCTTCTTCATAAGCCATTACATTAGAGTATGAGAAAAAAGATAAAGTGCAAAACAATAATAAATAAAATTTCATTCAATTTATTATCATTTAATAATTGATTTTAACAACTTTGATCTTAATGGACTAATAGGTACTTGAAGTATAATTGGTTTATCTGTTTTTTTAACTTATTCGTATTCCAAATCTAGGTGTATTACTTAGGTTTTACCTTGAGAATTTTCATCAGTTACATACACAGATACGCCCCGAGTATTAATATCAATATCAAATTTTTTATGTAAAGGAGGGAATGCTCTTTGTGAACAATCTAATCTATCACAAGTTCTACATGAAACCCCTATTGGAATTTCAGTAGATTTATCGTTAATATTTACATTTTCTGTATAAACAAAATCTTTGGCATATTTTGCTTCACAACCAAGACCAATTGATAATATGCTTTTTGCTTGACCAAATCTTCCTATTCCTTTTTCAACTGTTCTTGCAATACAAACATATTTTTCTCCATTAGTCATTTTACTAACTGCAGCTTGAATAACTCCCGGTCTAGTTAATGCAGAATATACATTCCATCTTGGACAAGCCCCACCGTATCTTGGTATATCAATTCCTGAGAGTGAAAATCTTTTTGAAATATTTCCAGCCATATCAACTCTTAAAAAATGAAAAGGAATACCTGGTAGTTTTGGGTCTTGTAAACAAGTAACTCTATGAGCAACTTGTTCGAAAGAAGTTGCAAATGTATTTTGTAACAACTCTAAATCATATTTAAGTTTTTTACATTCGGTATGAAAAAGTTTATATGGCATTAAGATTGCAGCACCACAATAATTAAGTAATGCGACTTTTGTTAATTTTTTAGACTCTTCAGATGGAAAGCTAAATTTAGATAAGTAGTTTTCTATTTCTTTAGTAGCCCCTTCTTGTGCAATTTGTGCAGCTGCATGAAGTTTTTTTGTTTCTAGTGAGCTATAATCACTTAATAGAAGTTCTTTTTTATTTTTATTAAATATTTTTGAGAATGGTTTATTTTCATCTGGTATTACATCTTTTACATTTATTGAATACTCTGAATCTAAATATTCACATAACGCAATATATCTTGTTCTGTTATTTTTTTGAATTTTATCAAAAACCTTATTGGCAAAGTCTTCTAATTTTGGAAAATAATTTTTGTGTTGTTGCAAAAAATCTGAAATAACTTCACCAGGAAATGAGTTTTTTCTATTATCGACAATCTTACCAGAAATTTTTTCAACCTTATCAAACAACTCATGATCTTTTTTTTTGAGAATATCTCCAAGTCTTACAATAGCTTTTCCAATTTTTGGATTTGTACTAACTAAATCTTTAACTTCTGGTCCCAAAATATCCAAATCTTCAAACAATTGATCATCTAAAATTTCTGAAATTGTATTTTGTAAATTAATGTCAGTTTTTGAAGTAAGATCTGATAGTTCTATGTTGAGCTTTTCACATACTTTTAATAATAAATCGCCATCAATTTTTCTCTTACCACTTTCAATTAAATTTAAATAACTAGGAGATATACCTAATTCTTCTGCTAATTTATTAGCTTGAAGTCCAAGCTGTCTTCTAAAAGCTTTGATTTTAGGCCCTATTTTTAAATCTAATTGACTCATATTTACTATTTGTAAATTTTGTAAATTTATTTTTACAATTTTTTTCTTTGATTTACAAGCATTTTGTTCTTTTTAGTAGCTTTTGTAAACCTTGTAAATTATAAAATTTACATGAACAAAAAATTAAATAACACAGAAAATGAAGCTCAAATCATAAAAAAAGAAGATTTTGATCGACACAATAGTAGAGGTATCTACATGAGAGATGATCATTGTGATTGGGGTTCAAGTGGAATGAGTGATCTTATTAAATCTTTAGACGACAACAACTAAGTCAAGTCTTAAAGAAATAATAACAACTCCATTCTCGCCAATTCAATTTCATTCAACATACAACACCATAGGACTAAAAATAATGAGTGCAGAAAATATCTCATACGATTTAAAAAGATTTGCCGGAATTAAACGTGACTACACAGAAGATCAAGTTGAGAGGTTGAGAGGTTCAATTAAAATTGAATATTCAATGTGCAAAATGCAATCACAAAAACTATGGAAATTATTAAATTCAGAATCTTATATTAATACACTAGGATCATTATCTGGTAATCATGCAGTTCAACATGCTAAAGCAGGATTAAAAGCAATTTACTTAAGTGGATGGCAAGTAGCTGCAGATGCAAATACTGCTGGAGAAATGTATCCTGATCAATCTTTGTATCCTTATGATAGTGCTCCAAAATTAGTAGATTCGATGAATAACGCTTTAGTTAGAGCAGATCAAATTCAACACATGGAACTTAAAGATGGTGACATGAAAGAAGAAAATAAAGTTGATTATATGCTACCAATTATTGCTGATGGTGAGGCTGGTTTTGGTGGACCTTTAAATGTATTTGAGCTTGCAAAAAAATTTATAAAAGCTGGTGCTGCAGGAGTTCATTTTGAAGACCAGTTAGCTAGTGAAAAAAAATGTGGTCACATGGGTGGTAAAGTTTTGGTTCCAACTGGTACTATGATTAAAAATTTAAAAGCAGCAAGATTAGCTGCTGATATTGCTAATGTTCCACTTATTATTTTAGCACGAACTGATGCTAATGCTGCAAAACTAATTACAAATGATCATGATGAAAATGATAAACCATTTTTAACAGGTGAGAGATCTCCAGAAGGTTTCTTTTATGTTAAGCAAGGAATTGAACAAGCGATATCAAGAGGTCTTGCTTATGCCCCATATTCTGATTTAATCTGGTGTGAAACCGCAACACCAAATTTAGAAGAAGCTAAAAAATTTGCTGATGCAATCCATGAAAAATTTCCTGGAAAATTGTTAGCATACAATTGTTCTCCATCATTTAATTGGAAAAAACATTTGAATGATGATGAAATTGCTTCATTCCAAGAAGAGATTTCTAAAATGGGTTATAAATTTCAATTCATAACTTTAGCGGGTTTTCATACTCAGAATATCGCAATCTTTGAACTAGCAGAAAAATATAAAAAAGAAGGTATGACTGCATATTCTAGAATTCAAGAAAAAGAATTTGCTAGAGAAAAAGATGGTTACACTAGTGTTAAACACCAAAGAGAGGTTGGAACTTCATATTTTGACTCTGTATCAAACACTATTAGTAGTGGTAAAAGCTCTACGACTGCAATGGAAGGTTCAACTGAATCTGAACAATTTTAAATAAAAAATTAACTCCCTTATATTTTTAAATAGCCCTTAACTGGGCTATTTTTTTATTTGTAAAGAATTGAAGGGACTGTTAAGGATCAAAAATGAGCAATAAAAACTTTGGTTTTGGCACACAAATAAGAAAATCTCCCTATTTCGACTCTACTGTAAAATGGGGTGCAACAGGCTTTTCAGTTTATAACCACATGTATATACCCAGAGATTTTGGTAATCCTGAGCAAAATTTTTGGAACTTAATTGAAAAAGCTATTCTTTGTGATGTTGCAGTTGAAAGACAAGTGGAAATAACTGGGCCAGATGCTTATAAATTCATGCAACTACTTACACCTAGAGATTTATCAAAACTTGCTGTTGGTCAATGTAAATATGTATTAATTACAAATAATGATGGTGGTATTTTAAATGATCCAGTTTTATTAAGACTTGCTGAAAATCATTTTTGGTTATCACTTGCTGATAGTGATGTTTTGCTATGGGCTCAAGGTGTTGCTGTTAACTCAGGTTTAAATGTTCAAATCAAAGAACCTGA
>CAZFKZ010000079.1:0-4391 GCA_964519035.1 uncultured Rhodobacterales bacterium
GAATTTTTAAATGTTAGGTTAAATTAATGGATGAAAATAACAGTTCAAATTCTTTTGATTATATTATTATTGGAGGTGGATCAGCTGGTTGTGCCATAGCAAATAGACTGGTGAGTAATAATAAAGATAAAGTTTTACTAATTGAAGCCGGAAAAAAAAATCATCCTTTATCAAGAATTCCTATAAGTTTTGGGCTTTTTATTGATAAAAAATCTGTAAACTGGTGTTACAGATCAGAACCAGAGCCCAATACTAATAACAGAAATATACCTGTACCAAGAGGCAAGATATTAGGAGGTTCGAGTTCTATTAATGGTTTAGTCTTTGTTAGAGGGCAAAAGTCAGATTTTGATACTTGGGCTCAAATGGGTAACTTGGGATGGAGTTATGATGATGTTCTACCATTATATAAGAAAATGGAAAATTTTAAAGGTTCTAAAACTGATTTAAGAGGAAATAATGGTTTATTAAATGTTACTGAAGTAAAAGATAAAAATCCATTATATGATGCTATTTTTAAAGCTGGTTCTGAAAATAACCTTCCTAAAAACCCCGATTATAATGGTTTTGAACAAGATGGATTATCTGTAACTCAGACAACTATTCATAATGGAAGACGAATGAGTGCTGAATTTGCATATCTGAGGCCAATTTATAAACACAAAAATTTTACTGTTAAGACTAATGCATTAGTAACAAAGTTAATTATTAAGAAAAAAAAATGTATAGGTGTTCAAGTTAAAATAAAAAATAAAATTCATACATTTTTTTCTAATCATGAAACAATTTTATCTGCAGGGTCAATAAACTCACCTCAAATTTTGGAATTATCAGGAATAGGCCAAAAGTCTATACTAGACAAAAACTCTATTGAATTAACTCATGAGTTAAAAGGTGTTGGAGAGAACTTAAGAGACCATATTGCACCAAGGGTTATTTATAAAATTAAAAAAAGAAATGTAACCTTCAATGAAAGGGCAACAGGGCTTAATTTATTTAAACAAGTTTTTCTTTATTGCTTTAATAGAACAGGTTTTTTATCTTTACCTTCAGCACCCATTATAGGTTTTTATAAAACTAGACCTGAGTTATCATCAACTGATGTTCAATTACACTTTACTCCATATAGAATAATTTTAGAAAATGGTAAGAGGATACTGGCAAAACAACCAGGTATTACCTGTACAGTCAATCAAAATAGGCCTGAAAGTAGAGGGTCTATACATATATCTTCTAATAATCCTGAAAATCCTCCAAAAATAAAGTTTAATTTCTTATCTTCTCAAATTGATATAGACGCCTTATTAGCTGGAATAAGGAAAATTAGACAATTGATGATAAGTGGGCCTTTAAAGGAATTTGGTTGTGAAGAAATTCAACCGGGTTCAAATATCAAAAGTGATAAAGATTTATTGAGCCATATTAGAGAAAGATCTGAAACCGCATATCATCCGGTGGGTACGTGTAGAATGGGAAGTGATGAATTTGCTGTTGTTGATAATGAATTAAAAGTTAGAGGTATACAAAACTTAAGAATAGCAGATGCATCTATTATGCCTACATTAGTTTCAGGAAATACTAACGCTGTTTGCATGATGATTGGTGAAAAGTGTGCAGATTTAATTCTTAAAAGTAGATATCAAAACTAACTAACTAAAATTATTTTACGATGATGGAATTATATTCAACAATTTTAATTCATTAAATTTTTTTACAAACATTTTCTCTGAGTTAATGAATTCATTAAAACCTGCCTCTCTAGCTTTAGTAGTATCAGCCATGACATCCCAATCGATGTTAAATACATAATTGGCAAATTTGAACGAAATTAATTGATTTAAATCACTAATAATTAAATGTTCTTTTTTAGATATTCTTTTCCAAATATTGTCTACATCATCAAAGTAATTTTCAATACCATCCGAAATTCTAAAATTATTTTTAAAAGAATAATCCATTTCAAAATATTGAGCAATTTTGGGCCACATATGTTCCCAGCGGAAATAGTCTCCATTAGTAATATTATAAATTTGATTAACAGTATTCTTAGAAGTTCCAGCCCACTCTATTGCTTTAGCTAAGATATTTGAATCAGTAGCTTGATATATATATTTAGAAGCCAACAATGGACCTGGAAAAATTAATGGTAAATTTTGAAATTTACATATATTAGCATAAATCGCTATAAACATTAATAAGTTCATAGGAGTTCCAATTTTCGGACCAATGACTGCATGTGGCCTTAAAATAGTCCAATTGTATTTAACTTTCTTTGAGTTTTTTTTTAAATAATCTTCTTGATCGTAATAAAAATTTTTTTCTTTTGTTCTTTGATCACTCTCTTGGGATGGAGTTTTATGATACCCAAGGTGTGATCCATATGCCTTCATACCTTGAAGAAGTGTAATATGTTCTGTAGATGGACAATATCGATTAATTAAAGATAAAGTGTTTTTAAATAAGTTATTATTAATTGTTCTAATATTAGTTATTGTATCAGCGTCTGAATAAGCAGAATATACCACATGCGTAACTTTAGATAATTTGTTAATATAGCTTATGTCTAGATTAATATTTTTGTTAAATGATTGTAAATCAATAGTGAAGTATGAAGTTTTTGTTGTCTCAATCTCTGTTTTCCTTGAGATGCTAATACATGTTACATCTTTATTCTTTTTAATATAATTTATAAAGGCACTCCCAATAACACCAGTGCCACCAATTACCAGTATAGAATTGTTAGATAAATAAGTTTTGTTTAACATAGAATGCTTTTGCCTTATGAAGCTTTATTTGTTTAATAAAGAACCTTCTTGAATAGATACTTTTGCCATAGCTTGTTCTCCTAGTCCTTGCATAGCCTTCATGGTTTCGATTTTTTTTCCAGCAACAGTAATATTTTCAAAAACCTCAATAATGAAACCATTATTATCACCAGTTTTGAAAAGCATTCTATTATATTTTTCTTCTTCAATATTCGATGCTATGGCTTGAACAACAGCCCATAGTGATGGAGCTAAAAGTGTAAATGTAATATTTCTACCGTACAATTAATCCTCCTGAGCTCGCTGTTTTGCAGAGATGTAAGAAGCCATGTTATCAGATGCTAGTTGATAAATATTTTGCCATTCTTCAGCTTCAAAGGCTCTAAACCAAGTTAATGAAGAAAAACTTCCACTAGCATAAATTAAATTAGTTGCGGCAGCTATACTCTCGTCACTCTCAGCTTTAGTTATACACATAAAATCAAAATCCGGATGGTTTAAATATAAAAACTCTGTGAACTCAGCATTAAAGGCTTTCAATAAAGGTTCATTTAATTCCCTTCTATTTTGTGGTTTGTTAAGCATAGAAGCAGCTGTTTCTTGAGAACTTTTTCCAGTAATTATATACTTATTCATTATAGAGTAATCCTTATGTAAATTATTTAATCATATATATAAAAACAAAATATGTTAAATATCAATATCATATATAAAATAATTTTAGATTTATGTTTACTTAATGCTAATTTTAAAATTACTATAAAATAGTTATTGTTTGAATTATTTAAAAATAAAAAGGAGAAACATTTATGGCTTTTAAATATAAGGAAAAATACGGTAATTTTATCAATGGTACATTTGTTGACCCTGTCGATGGTAAGTTTTTTGATAATATAACGCCAATTAATGGAAAAGTTTTATGTAAAATAGCGAGATCTAATGAAGCTGATATTAATAAGGCTCTAGATGCTGCACACGCTGCAAAAGACAGTTGGGGCAAAACAAGTGTTACAGAACGCAGTAATATACTTAATAAGATTGCTCAAGTCATTGAAGATAACTTACCAATGTTAGCTGAAGCTGAAACTTGGGATAATGGTAAAGGTATAAGAGAGACAACAGCTGCTGATTTACCATTAGCTGTTGATCATTTCAGGTATTTTGCTGGTGTTATTAGAGCTCAGGAAGGTTCTGTTGCTGAAATTGATAATGATACAGTATCATATTTAATTCAAGAACCCTTAGGTGTAGTAGGGCAAATAATACCATGGAATTTCCCTTTATTAATGGCAATCTGGAAATTAGCCCCTGCGTTAGCAACTGGAAATTGTGTTGTTTTAAAACCTGCAGAACAAACACCTGCATCCATTATGGTTCTAATGGAATTAATCGGTGATTTATTACCTCCTGGTGTTGTTAATATTGTAAATGGTTATGGCCTTGAAGCAGGAAAGCCTCTTGCATCAAGCACAAGAATTGCCAAAATTGCTTTTACAGGCGAGACGACTACTGGAAGAATGATTATGCAGTATGCAAGTCAAAATTTAATTCCAAGTACATTAGAATTAGGCGGAAAATCTCCAAATATATTCTTTAAAGATGTTTGTGAGGCAGATGACGAATTTT
>CAZFKZ010000080.1:0-4154 GCA_964519035.1 uncultured Rhodobacterales bacterium
AAGGCTACTGCACTAATGTTTACCGTTCCTATTTTTGCAACAATATTAGCTATAATTTTCTTAAAAGAAGTTGTTGGTATAAGAAGGTGGAGTGCTATGTTTGTTGGCTTTTTTGGAGCATTAATAGTCTTAAGACCTGATATCGAATTAGAATTTGGTCAGATATTAATACTATGTGGCTCTTTGATGTGGTCTTCGTCAGTGTTAATGGCAAAAAAATTAACTCAAACGGATAACACATTAACTATTACTTTTTGGCAAGCTGCAGGGTTAATACCTGCAACATTTATTCTTGCTACTCAAGTTTGGGAATGGCCAAGTTTAAGTCAGTTATTTATGTTTTTATTAATAGCAATTGCTGGAACATTAACTCATTGGTTTTTGAATGAAGCTCTTAAAAGAGCTGAAATTTCTGTTTTGTTGCCATTAGATTATTTGCGTCTAATTTGGTCTGTATCTTTAGGCTTTATATTTTTCAGTGAAACACCAACAGCTGGTCTTTGGTTAGGAGCTGCACTAATTTTAGGAGCGTCAACTTATATCGGAATAAGACAAGTAAAAAAGAAAAAAGAAGAACTAAATACAAACACTAATATAAATATTTAATATTTATCTTCCACCTGAAACAGGGATTATTGATCCTGATATATAACTTGAATCGTCACCAATTAACCACATTACGGTTTGTGCCACTTCCTCGGCACCCCCGATTCTACCTAATGGCACAGAAGGCATTAACCTATCAACCCTTGAAGCATCTCCAGCTTTAGCATGAATCTCCGTATCAATAAGCCCAGGTGCAACTGCATTTACCCTTATGTTATGCTTACCAAGTTCTTTTGCCATACCATAAGTTAAAGAATGAATTGCTCCTTTAGACATTGCGTAATGAACAAACTCACCACCACCGCCAATATCAGCTGCTATAGAAGACATATTTACAATTGATCCGTATTTTTGACTTATCATTATTCTTGTTGATTCTTGGGCAACATAAAAAGCACCTAAAACATTTGTGTCTATTAATAACTTTAAGTCTTCAGGCTTTAAATCTTGTATTGGAGAAATCGGGCCTGTCATTCCTGCATTATTAAAAACACCATCTATAGTTTTGGTTTTTTCTAAAAAGCTTCTAAACATTTCTTTAACAGCAGCGTTATCAGCTACATCACATTGAAGAATAATTCCTTTTCCTCCAGAAGCATTCACTTCTTCAAGACAACTTTCTGCAGCCTTAAGATTTTGATTATAATTAATACCCACAAACGCTCCTAATTTTGCAGCTTCTATTGCAGTAGCTCTACCTATACCTTGACTAGCTCCAGTAATTAATATGTTCTTCATACATTTCTCCATTTATTTAATTTGATAATTCTTTAAATTTACTGCTGAAGATGTCAAGCACCTCAGAATTCACAGGTCTGGCAGGCACTTTACCGTCAAAAATATCAAGTAGTTGCGTTGCTACAAACTCAGACATTTTGTTTCTACTGTCATAAGTAACACCTGCTGTATGAGGGCTAGCTATAACATTGTCTAATTTCAATAATTTATGAGATGAAGAAGGTGGCTCATATCCCCAAACATCAAGGCCTGCTCCAGCTAAATGTTTATTAGATAAAAATTCAAATAAGTCATTTTCATTATGAATAGAACCACGAGCAGTAGTAACAAAATAGCTTCCTTTTTTCATTTTGTGAAACCATTCTTTATTAATCATATTATTTGTTTCGTTATTAAGAGGTACGTGAACTGAGATGACATCACTCATACTTAGAATTTCATCTAACTCAACTTGATTGGCATATTTATCTTTAAAACTCTCTTTATCAATGTATGGGTCATAAGCTAATACATTACAATTAAACGCCAACTTACATATTTGAGCAACCCGGCTGCCAGTATTACCTAACCCAATTATACCTACAGTTTTATTTAACAGATCTTTTCCCATTAGATCTGTTCTTTTTCCGTCCCATCCTCTTCTGAGGCTAATGTCTGATTCTGTTATTCTTTTAAATAAATTTAGCATCATAGCTACAGCATGTTCTGCAACGCCCTCAGCATTTCCACCTGTTTGATTCACAACCAATACACCTGCATCAGTACAGTCCTGAACATTTATAGTATCGTAACCAGCCCCTCCAGAAGATACTAATAACAAATTTGGGGTTTTACTTAGAAATAATTTATCAACTTGCAGATACTTAGGTACCTCGTCCCTTGCAGCACCAACTTGATATGCTTGTGCATTTTTTAAAATTGAAAAATTAGTATCTTCGCTATCAGAGCTATTTATTTTGATAATTTTAACTTTAGATTGGGCGTTTAATATATCTAAACCATTCTGAGCCGGCAAACTATCTAGATAAACTATGTTCAACATTTTATCCTCTATTTTGAATTTAATTAATTAGCATTGTATGCTTTTTATTTACGGTTGCAATGTAAATGAACTGGTATTCTTTCCCAATGATTATATTAAGAATTAACCAAAGTTTTCTATTTGATATTTGTACCTTTGCTCTTCTTCCATATGATTTTTTTCGTCATCACTTGCGTTAATCTGATCATTAATAACCTTACTGATCGTTGGCAAATCTTTTGGTGATAAAAAATTATTACCGTCCCAAAATGAGGATCTCATTAACGCTTTTGAGCAATGCATGAATATCTCTTTGATGTTAATAACAATGCATGTCTTAGGAACGTTATTTTTAATGATAAAACTATTACACAATTCTATATCATTATCTATATGGGCGTTCCCATTAATACGAAGAACATCATTAATCCCAGGTACAAAAAATAAAAGTCCTATTGCTGGGTTATCTATAATGTTTTGCAAGGTATCCAACCTGTTATTACCAGATCGATCAGGTATTATAATCGTGGTTTCGTCTTTAATTTTCACAAATCCTTTATGATCTCCTCTTGGAGATGCATCAGCTATCTGGTCATTACCTTGTGATGAAATTACTACAAAAGGAGATAACTTAAGAAATTCTATACTATGTTTTTCTAATTTTTTAATTACCTTTACAGCCGCTCTACCTTTGGGATAATTGTAAATATTTCTAAGCTGTTCTCTATCTTTAACTACACCCATTTTAATGAAATCCTTTTTTTAAACTGAATTTTAAAGTAAACTTTATATTAAATTACCAAAAAAGAAAAATTTGTATTTAATTTATATATGAGGTGGACATGATTAATAGAATTTTAATACCTGATATTCTTCAACCTGTAAGTCATTATTGTCACGCTGTTGAAGCAAATGGTATTATTTGGGTTTCAGGTTTAGTAGGCATGAACTTTGATGGAACAATTCCAGATAATACTAAAGATCAATTTGATATAGCAATGAGAGATTTAAACACATGTTTAGAGGCTGCAGGTGGGTCATCTTCTGATGTTGTGAAAGTTAGAGTTTTCTTAATCGATATAGCAGACAGAGCTATTATTAACCCAAGAAGAATTGAATATTTTGGGGCAAATAAACCGGCATCGACCCTATTAGAAATTTCTGCTTTAGTCGATCCTAGAATGAAGGTTGAAATAGAAGCAGAGGCTGTAATAAATAAAAACTAAGGAAAAATAATGAACTTAATTAAAATAAATGCTGTCGATGCATTAAAAATGATGAAAAATGGAGAGCTGACTTCTGAAAATTATGTGAACGCTTTTTTAGATCACATTAAGATTCGCGAACCTGATGTAGGAGCTTGGATTTATTTAGATCCTGAGCTGGCTATTCAGCAAGCACGACAAGCTGATCAGAGACAAAAAGATAACAAAGCTGGAATCCTAAATGGCCTCCCAATAGGTATTAAAGACATAATAGATACAAAAGATATGCCTACTGAAAATGGATCTTTAATATGTAAAAACAGAAGACCATCAGAAGATGCTCATCTAGTTAAATTATTAAAAGAAGCAGGTGCCGTTATTATGGGTAAATGCGTTACAACAGAATTTGCTTTATCTGCGCCTGGTAAAACAAAAAATCCAATAGATTTAGAATGTACGCCAGGTGGTTCTTCTTCTGGCTCTGCGGCAGCAGTTTCTGATAATATGGTACCATTAGCAATTGGGTCACAAACAGGAGGATCAGTTCTAAGACCAGCATCCTTTACAGGTATTTTTGGTCTCAA
>CAZFKZ010000081.1:0-3948 GCA_964519035.1 uncultured Rhodobacterales bacterium
GTAATTCAAAACCATAACCCATATCCATTATTAGATGTCTAATTTCACTCAACATCTGGAAGCTAAAAGACCAAACTAAACCCAATGCAATAAACTTACCAAATATCGAATTTAAGAATTGATTTATAAAATTATAATTTGTATCGCCCAAAAATAATAAAGAAACCCAAATACAAATTAAAGTTATTGCAACAATATTTATAATTCCTGTTATTCGATGAGAAATAGAAACTAAAGATGAAATGTGCCATCTATAAATTTGTATATGTGGAGATAAAGGATTTTTATTTTCCATAAAAATTATTATTAATTAACGTTTCTGCAATCTCTACAGCATTTAAGGCTGCACCGCGCAAAAGATTATCTGAGACAATCCACATATTTAAACCATTCTTCACTGTTCTGTCTTCTCTAATTCTAGAAATAAATGTTTCATCTCTACCTTCTGCTTCTAGAGGTGTAGAATAACCTCCGTCTGTTCGATCATCAATTACCTTACAACCTTCAAAATTATCAAGCACGTCTCTGACTTTTTCCAATGAAAAAGGATTTTCAAATTCTATATTTACAGACTCTGCGTGGGAAACTAAGACTGGTATTCTTACACAAGTAGCTGTTAAGTCTATACTGTTGTCTAAAATCTTTTTAGTTTCATTTTTCATTTTAAGTTCTTCTTTTGTGTATCCATCATCTGCAAATACATCAATATGAGGGATTGCATTAAATGCTATCTGTTTCGTAAAATTTTTAGACTCAATTTTTTCATTATCTAAGGCTAATTTAGTTTGTTCTATTAATTCGTCCATGGGACCTTTTCCACCTCCTGAAACTGATTGATATGTTGAAACAACTACCCTCTTAATTTTAAGTAAATCATGCAAAGGTTTTAATACAATAACAAGTTGGGCTGTTGAACAGTTTGGATTAGCAATAATATTTTTTTTAATATTATTGAAATGATCTGGGTTAACTTGAGGCACTATCAAAGGAACATCTGGGTCCATTCTATAGAAACTTGAATTATCGATAACTAATGAGTGCTTAGCTGCTTTATCTGCAAAATTTTGTGAAATTTTCCCTCCTGCTGCAAAAAAAGTGATTTTTACCTTTGAAAAATCAAAGTTTTCTAAGTCCAAAACCTCATGTTCTTTTCCATTAAAATTAATTTTTAATCCAGCACTTCTAGTTGAAGCTAATAGATATAGGTTATCAATATCCAGTTTCTTTTTTTCTAGAACTTCAATTATTTTTCTGCCTACATTTCCAGTGGCTCCAACAATAGCTATATTCATGGTTATGTTAAAACTTATACTAAATGAAAGGTAAATCGCAAACGTTTCCAGTGCAAATATTACCATTAACGTCTGCTTTGACAATCTGAGAAACATCACAATAAGGCTTTTTCATCATGGCTATTCCAATAACTTTTTCAAAATGAGGGGAATAACAGGCTGACCTTAGCTCACCTATAATATTATCATTTTCATCTTTTAAATCTAATGATCCTGATAAACTAACTTCTTTTGCATCAAACTTGATACCCATAAGTTTTTTTTGAATCCCTTCTAACTTAACTTTTTTTAACTTTTCTTTTCCTAAAAAATTTACCTCACTATTTAATGAAACATACTGATCAAAACCACATTCGAAAGGATTATCATTATTGTCAAAATCATTACCATATGAAAGCAATCCACTTTCAATTCTTTCTATTAAATTTGGACAACCTGGCTTAACATTAAACTCTTTTCCAACTTCAAATAAATGATCATATAATTTTTGTCCAGATTGAGTGTTTTGAACATATACCTCAAAACCACCTTGTTTTGACCAACCAGATCTAGCAATCAAATGTTTGGTGCCTTCAAAATCATAATAACTAAATCCAAAAAATTTTAATTCTTTAATTATTTTTCCAAAAACTTTTTCCATTAGATCAAAAGATTTGGGTCCCTGAACTGCCATAATATCAACAACAGGTTCAATAATTTTTACATCAAATTTATTTCCAGAAGCTAAACCTTTTGCAAAAAAAATAACATCTGAGTCAGCGATTGATATCCACCATTTATCTTCTGCCAATTTTAAAACCACAGGGTCATTTACTAAATTTCCAGAGTCATCAATAATTGGACAATAGTAACATCTGCCAATTTTTGATTTTGATAAATCTCTACATGTCATCAATTGAACAAGTTTAGCAGAGTCTTTACCTTGAATTTCAACTTGTCTTTCAGCTGCAACGTCCCAAATCTGAACATCTTTTTTTAAATGCTCATAAGAGTCTTCAATAGATCCAAATGCTGCTGGTAAAAGCATGTGATTGTAAACTGTATAAGCAGTTACACCCTGATCTTCTATTCTGGAAGTATATGGTGTACTTCTAAGCCTTCTAGATTTTGCTATCGAATAATTTTTCATTTTTTTAAAAATTCCAAGACCTTTTCTCGCATTTCAAAAGCTTTTTCAATCATAATCATATGACCACCTCCATCAATTATGTGGGTGGTTGAATTATTAACCAAATTTGCAAATTTTTTTCCAAATTCTAAATTAACCATCTTATCATCTGATCCAAAAACAAACATTGTAGGACAATCTATTTCTTTTGCTGCGTTAGAACCATTGGCATAATTATTACATGCCACAAGATCAACTGCTAATATTTCACTGATATCTCTTGGAGATTGAATAATTTTTTTTACTGGATTACCTCCTATAAATTTTTTAGGGTCTTTAAACCCCCATTTCATCATTAACTTAACAGCATCTGAGTCACCATTTTTTGCAAGATCTATAAGGTCTTGATTAACTGGCATTCGATACGATCCTCCAATAAAGACTATTTTTTTAAGCCTATCTTTATATTTATTTGCATACTCTAATATTTCTAAGCATCCTTGGGAGTGACCAATAAGTATTACTTTATCTAAATTTAGTTTTACTAATACTTTTTCTAACCAATCAGCAATTTTCTCAATTGTATCAAAACATGGGCCATCTGAATTTCCATGACCAGGCAAATCAAGTGATAAAACATTAAAATTTTTGTTTGAAAAAAATTGTTCAGCTAAAGACCAAACAATATGTGAAAGACCACTGCCGTGAAGAAATATAATTGTATCTTTCTTACTATCGATACCCTGTCCGGCGTCTGATCCATGAACATTTTTGTTTTCTATTTGAAATATCAAGTAATTACCTAGAATTGTTTTCTTAACTCAAATTTTTGAATTTTTCCTGTAGATGTTTTTGGCAACTCACAAAAAATTACTTTTTTTGGAACTTTAAATCCAGCCAACGTTTCCTTGCAAAAATCAATTAACTCTTTTTCAGTAGTAGGCTTATCACTAACCATTTCAATAAATGCACACGGCACTTCACCCCATTTTTCATCAGGCTTAGCAACTACTGCGGCGATAGAAACCGACGGATGTTTAGAAAGAGTATTTTCTATCTCTATTGATGATATGTTTTCACCTCCTGAAATAATTATATCTTTAGATCTATCTTGTATTTTAACGTACCCATCTGGATACATAACTGCTAGGTCTCCTGAATGAAACCAGCCACCAGCCATTGCTTTATCTGTTGCATCTTTATCTTTAAAGTACCCTTTCATTACAATATTTCCTCTAATCATTATTTCGCCAATAGTTTTACCGTCCTTAGGAACTTCTTTCATAGTTTCAGGATCCATAACTGTCACTTCTTCAGTATTAGGATATCTAACACCTTGTCTTGCTTTAATTTCATTCTGTTTATCTTCATCAAACTCATTCCATTCGTCATTCCAGGCGCATTGGGTAACATGACCATAAGTTTCGGTTAAACCATAGACGTGCATTACCTCAAAACCAAGATCTTTCATCTTTTTAAAAATTATACTTGGTGGAGGAGCTCCTGCTGTCAAAACATGAACTTTTTGTTTTAATTCTTTTCGATCAC
>CAZFKZ010000082.1:0-3890 GCA_964519035.1 uncultured Rhodobacterales bacterium
CATCTTTCATAATGGCAATACGATCAGCAAGCCTTAAGGCTTCATCAAAATCATGGGTAATAAACATAATTGTTTTTTGTAACTTTTCTTGAAGTCTCAAAAATTCATCCTGCATTTCTTTTCTAATTAGTGGATCTAATGCAGAAAAAGGTTCATCTAGAAACCAAATATCAGGTTCAACAGCTAATGATCTCGCAATACCTACTCTTTGTTGTTGTCCTCCAGAAAGTTCTCTTGGAAAATAGTTTTCTCTCCCATCAAGACCAACTAATTTGACCATTTCCATAGCTTTATTAATACTTTCATCGGTCTTAATACCTTTTACCTGAAGAGGAAAAGCAATATTTTCAACAACTGTTTTATGAGGCAACAAAGCAAAACTTTGAAAAACCATTCCCATCTTATTTCTTCTAAGATCAATTAATTCTTTGTTATTTAAGGTCAATAAATCTTGACCTTCAATATAAATTTTTCCACCAGTAGCATCTGTCAATCTAGAGATACATCTAAGCAATGTAGATTTACCCGAGCCAGATAAACCCATCACCACTAACATCTCACCCTTGGCAACTTCAAAGGATGCGTTGTTTACCCCTACAATACATCCATTGTCTTGAAATGTTTTGGCATCTACATTACCGTTTGATTCTTGAAGCATTTTTCCTGCATTTGGACCAAAAATTTTGTATACAGATTCACATTTAATTACGGGATCAGACATAATATTCTAATAAGTTATACGAAATAAAAATAAAATACACTTTATATTATTTATATTAATTGTTTCACCTCTCCTTAAAAATTTTTAATAAAATAAACCCTTGTATCAATTCCAGTACTCAAAAAACTTAAAACCTCACCACTAACAGTAATGGTTTCATCTACTCCAACATTTTTTCCACTTACTATATAGCCTGCAAAACATCTATTTTTTTCTTTGTCCCATTTAACAAAAGTTTCATCAATTTTATTTCCATTGATAGTATAAATTTCATGTGCCCTAAAATTTAAGAAATTAGCTCCCATAATAGCACGTTGAGGAATAAGTTTAGTTGCATTACAAACTGCTTCATACATCTCATCAGTTAATTTATAATGCTCCGTGCCATCAAAAGTCACCAAAATACCTGAGGGTAGACTTGAGGTAAGTTTACTTAATTCTTTTTCTTTTGCTATTCTTTCTTCTTCCATTTTCATTTTCTTAACTAGCTCATCACCTTGCCCAAAATAAATATTTATAATTGTAAAAGATAAAATTATGACGATCATTACTACAATAAGGCCCACAAAATTTTTAATTGATTCAGGTAATTTATTTAAGTATTTTTGTTTCAACATAACCTTGATTATTCTTGTAATTTACCATTTATCCATATTCCTTTTTTTTCTGTTCCATCGGACCAGGTAAATTTTCCTTTACCATTCATGAAACCATTCGCCCATTCACCTTCATAAGTTGAGCCATCAGGAAAAGTTAGAACTCCCTGACCACTCCATACACTATTGTTAAATTCACCTTGATAAATATATCCATTTGGCCAAGTTTCTGTTCCTTGCCCTTGTTTTTTTGTTTGAATCCACTCACCTTCATAGGTTGTTTTGTCTGTATAAACCCATTTGCCAAAACCATTTTCACAATTTCCTTTCTTGCATCCAGTGCTACGAGCAAAAGCAGAAGTTATGATCAGCAATCCTAAAATTGCGCTAATGAGATATTTTTTCATTTTAATATTTTACACAAAATTATTTAAAAAAAAATTAAACTTTTTTCTCCTTTTTGCTGCAAGAATAAAAAGAAATATTTTTTTCAGAGTTTTTACTTTTTATGTTTCTAGTAATTTCATGGATTAATTCACCAGATTTTCTATCTATTATAGCTGATTCTGAATATTTTTTCTCTTGATCAATCGCTTTAAATAAAACTACATCTTTGTTTACAACTTTCACATTTAATTTTTCTGAATTTGAAAGGAAAGAGGATAGTCCTTTTATAAAAAGTTTTTCTGGCTTAATTGCTTCGATTTCAAATTTATCCAAACCTTTTTCATCTAAATCTTTAGCTAAAAAAGTTTGATAATTATATTCTGAATTTTTAATTATTTTTTTATCTAAATCACATACAAAACTAAGTTTAATATTTTCTTGAATATTTATATCTTTTGCTAATGATAGATTAAAAAACATTAAGCTTAAAAATAAGAAAAGAAAATATTTTATCATTAGACTGGTTATTTTGTTTTTAGTTTTATTTGGTTCAATTCTAAAAAAAAATCCCCCCCAACAATGTTGGGGGAGATCTGTTAATTTATTAACTTTTTACCTTACTTGGTAAAAGCTTGCCAAAGACTCTTGTTATCAGCTAACCACTTCTTGGCTGCATCTTCATGAGTCATTTTATCCAAATCAACTAAACTTGCCATTGCACCTATATTGCTTGTAGAGAACGACATTTTTTTGAACGCTGCAGCTGCAGCTGGATGAGTTTTTGGAAAATCTGCATTTACAGCTTTTTTCAAATAACCATCTGGAGATCCACATTTACCATCACCACCATCTTCTGGTCTACAACCAGCTGTGTATGGAGGAAAGTCAATAAATGTAAAACCTGCACCATCTGTGAAGTTCGGAGTCCAATTAAAGATAATTGTTCCTCTTCCTTCTTTCTCAGCAGCTTTAAGTTCAGCCCAAAGTGCATCTGCACTTCCAGCAAATTTAACTGTCCAAAGATCACCCAAACCTAATGCATCAACCCTTTGAGGTATCAAATCACCATGCCAAGTTTGAGGCCCTTCTAACATTCTTCCTTTTCCACCTGAGTCAGGTGTTACGAAATTTTTTGCACAAGCAGGATTTTTTAAAGCTGTCCAATCTGGAAGACCAGGACATAATCCTTTTTCAGCAACCCAATTTGGATACCCCATATCTTCAAGAGTTCTTGCCTCATGATCACCCCAATCTAGCAAGCCACCTTTATCAAGTGCTGTAGTAAATGATTTTCCAAAAGCTGATTCCCATACTTCATGAGATATAGTCACATCCCCAAGTCTAATTGACTCGTAAACAGCCTGTGTATCAGCCGGAACATATTTAACGTTATTACCCATACTTTCAAAGATACCACCAATAACGTAAGCCATTACAATTTGGCTTGACCAGTTATGCGTTGGAATCATGATGGGTTTTTTACTATCTGCTGCATTAGAAATTCCAGAAAAACTTACTGCTGAAATTACTACGGCAGATATTAATGATATTATTTTTTTCATTATATTCTCTCCCTCAATATTAAGTTATAAAAACATGTTCTCACTTATTAAATTTATAGTCAATCCCCTTTGATTATATTATGCTAATCGTCAAATATTAAAATTTTGTGCACCAATGCTACATACTAGTAAAAATACAAGAAATCCTGGATTAAGAACTTTGCCACCAGGAGTTGAAAGATATTTTGTAAGAGGCGGTGGTCTCTCTATATTGGAAGTTTTACCTGAAGATAAAATTGAAATAATTAATGATGAAGGAAGGCAAGCTTGTGAAATAATTGTTTTTAACTCAAAAGGTAAATCTGATTTATCTATTTTAAATTTAAAAGAAAATGCTAATGCAGATTTTTCAAAAAAAACTATTTCAAGTGATGAAAAAATTTCAGAGCTACTAAAGAAAAAAAATCTTGATTTAAACCATGCTAAATCATCAATTATTTTTAACGATGATTGCATGATGGGTGAAAAAATATTATTAACTTCAAAAGACAAGTGTATAGTTATGATTGCAGCACCAGGTAATCAAATGAATGTTCATGAACAAAATCCACCAACAGATTTAACTATTTTTTTAAATAAAGCTAAATTTATTGAAACAGATGAACAATTTATTTTACCAGACCC
>CAZFKZ010000083.1:0-3886 GCA_964519035.1 uncultured Rhodobacterales bacterium
ACACGTGGTTTTATTCAAATACAAAATGGTTGTGATCATAGATGTACTTTTTGCATTATCCCATATGGAAGAGGACCAAGCAGATCTTTATCAACACAAAATATTATTAACTCAATAAAATCACTTTTAAATAATGGTGTTAAAGAGATTGTTTTAACGGGGGTTGATATGACCTCATGGGGCAATGATATTTTTGGAAAACCCAGTTTGGGAATGCTAGTTAAAAAAATTTTAAAAAACTTACCTGAGTTACCAAGACTTAGATTATCTTCAATTGACCCTGCGGAAGTTGATTTTGATTTAATGGACGCATTTGAAAATGAAAAAAGGCTAATGCCACATATACATTTATCAATTCAACATGGAGACGATATGATTCTAAAAAGAATGAAAAGAAGACATTTATATAGAGACGTCGTTAATTTTGTTCATGAAGCAAGAAGGAGAAGAAGTGATATAATTTTTGGAGCTGATTTTATTGCTGGGTTTCCAACAGAAAATAAGCAAGCGCATATGAAAAGTTTAAAATTAATTAAAGATGCAGGTATAACCTACATTCACGTTTTTCCTTACTCAGATAGAGAAGGAACTGCAGCTTCAAAAATGCCCAAAGTATTAAAAGAGGATATAAAAATTCGTGCTCATGAACTCAGATCTTTAGGAAAAGACCAATATAATAAATTCCTATCAAGTCAAATTGGCACTGTGCAAAATGTATTGGTAGAAAAAAATAGTTCAGGTCATACACCCAATTTTTCAAAAATTATTTTGAATGAAAATATTAACTCTGGAGAGATTATATCTGCTGAAATAATTGATTCTAATTCAAAAGGTTTGATTGGCAAAGTTTCCTCAAAGTTAATAAGTTTATAGAATTGTAAAAAATGGCATTAAATTGGTTCAAAAAATTAAAAACTGGATTAAGTAAATCTGCTTTTAAGGTGGAGAATGCTTTTTCTTCAATCACTGGCAAAAAATCTATAGATCAGGCGTCTCTAAATGAAATTGAAGATCACTTGATTTTAGCTGACCTAGGCGTTGAAGTAGCATCCAGAATTAGTAAAAAAATTAAACAACAAAAATTTGAGCTAGATGAAAATAAAGAAATTACAAAAGTAAATATTTCTGAAACTTTAGCTTCTGAAATAGAAAAAATATTACTTCCTTGTGAAGCTGACATTTTTGAAAAAGTTACCTCTAAACCTCATGTAATAGTCTTAGTAGGCGTTAATGGGTCAGGAAAAACTACAACTGCAGCAAAGATTGCTGAAAAATTTAAACTAGAGAATAAAACAGTGATTTTAGCAGCCGCAGATACTTTTAGAGCAGCAGCCGTTGCACAGCTAGAAACTTGGGGAAAACGAGTTGGTGCTCAAGTTGTTTCTGGAGATGAGGGTGGTGATTCTGCAGCAGTTGCTTTTAAAGCTCTAGAAAAAGCAAAACATGAGAATGTAGATTTAGTAATTGTCGATACTGCTGGCAGATTACAAAATAAAAAAGATTTAATGGAAGAGTTAACAAAAACATGTCGTGTTATGTCTAAATTAAATCCAGAGGCACCTCATCAAAAAGTGGTTGTTTTAGATGGGACAGTTGGTCAAAATGCTCATTCGCAACTTGCAAACTTCAATGACGCAATAGGTTTAACTGGCATGATTATAACTAAATTAGACGGTAGCGCTAAAGGTGGAGTAGTAGTATCATTAGCAGAAAAGTTTAATATTCCAATTCACGCTGTTGGAGTTGGAGAAGGTTTAGATGATTTACAAGATTTTAAAGCTGGATCATTTTCGAGAGCTCTAGCAGGTTTAGATGAGACTTAACATTCACTTTACTTGACTTTATTAAAAAGTATCGATAAACGAATATCTAATTAATTTAGTTTTTAATAATTAAAAAACGCGCGTCCTTGAGTTTCAAGCACGGGCGCTATTTTGGTTATGTTTTACTTTGAAAGTTTTAGATGTTTGAGAATTTAACAGATAAACTAGGAAATGTATTTAAAGGTCTTACTAAGAGAGGTGCTTTAACTGAATCTGATGTTGATTTAGCACTTCAAGAAGTTAGGTCTGCTCTACTTGAAGCTGATGTAGCTTTATCAGTTGTCAGAGAATTCATTAGTAAAGTTAGAGAAAGAGCTGTTGGCGAAGAAGTTTTAAGGTCTATCACGCCAGGCCAACAAGTTATTAAAATTGTTAATGATATTTTGACAGAAGTCCTAGGTTCTTCAGAATCCGAGCTTTTAATTGAACATTCTCCTCCAGCAGTAATTTTATTAGTTGGCCTTCAAGGCTCAGGAAAAACAACTACTGCTGGTAAATTGGCTTTGCATTTAAGGTCTAAAAAAAGAAAAAAAGTGATGCTCGCTTCACTTGATATTTATAGACCTGCGGCTCGAGAGCAATTAAGAATTTTAGGAGAACAAGCAGAAGTATCTGTTTTGCCAGAGATTGATGGTGAAAGCCCAGCAAAAATTGCCAAAAGAGCAATGGCAGCGTCAAAAATTCAAGCGATTGATGTTCTGATTTTGGATACAGCTGGAAGAACAACCTTAGACACTGCTATGATGTCAGAAGCAAAAGAAGTTTTTGAATTATCAAGCCCCTCAGAGACTTTGTTAGTTGCAGATGCTATGACTGGGCAAGATGCTGTCCAAACAGCAAAAGCTTTTTCAGAAATAATTAAAGTTTCTGGTGTTATTCTTACTAGATCTGACGGTGACGCACGAGGTGGTGCAGCTTTGTCAATGAGATCTGTAACAGGTTGTCCCATTAAATTCATTGGTGTTTCCGAAAAGTTAGATGGACTTGAGCCTTTTTATCCTGAAAGAGCAGCTGGCAGAATATTAGATATGGGTGACGTGGTTTCTTTAGTTGAAAAAGCTGCAGAAACTATAGCTGAAGAAGATGCTGCTCATATGATGAAACGAATGTCTCAAGGCAGTTTTGATATGAACGATATGCTAAAACAAATTGGACAATTAAAAAAAATGGGTGGTTTAGGTGGTGTCATGTCAATGCTGCCCGGTATAGGCAAACTTCAAAAGCAAATGGCAGCAAATAATTTTAACGATAAAGCTATTTCTAAGCAAGAAGCAATAATTTATTCTATGACTAAGAAAGAAAGAATAACTGTCGCTTTGCTAAACGCGTCTCGCAGAAAAAGAATTGCTTCAGGATCAGGAACATTAGTTTCAGATGTAAATAAACTGGTTAAGCAACAACAAGACATGGCTCGTATGATGAAGAAAATGGGGAAAATGGGTGGTCTTGGTGGTTTAAAAAACATGATGTCTTCACTTGGTGGAAATGCGCCAAATGCAGATCCTGCGTCTACAAATAATCCAGAAAGTCCTATGTTAGACGCAAACAAAATGGCTGAATTACAAAAAATGATGGGAAGTAATATGCCAAATTTGGGAAATATGGCGAATAGATTTGGTGGAATGGGATTACCTGGCTTAGGTGGAAAATCATCTAAAAAAAGAAAATAAAATTAATCAATAAAAACTTAATATAGGGAAATAAATAATGGCGTTAAAAATAAGATTATCTCGAGGCGGTACTAAAAAAAGACCATTTTATAGAATAGTAGTGGCAGAAGCCTTGTCTCCAAGGGATGGTAAGTTTATTGAAAGACTAGGTTCATATAACCCTATGGTTCCTAAGGATCATGATGAAAGGTTAGTTTTAGACACAGAACGAGCAAAATACTGGATTTCAAAGGGGGCACAGCCTACACTTAGAGTAGCTAAAATGTTGTCTGCTGATGGATTAGTTAAAGCTCCAGTTATAAGGGAACAGCCTATTAAAAGCGCTCCTGGTAAAAAGAGAAAAGAAAGAGAAGCTGAAGCTGCTGAAAAGTTAGCGGCAGCAGCAGAAGCTCC
>CAZFKZ010000084.1:0-3881 GCA_964519035.1 uncultured Rhodobacterales bacterium
AATCACTACTAGCATAAGCTGTTGAACTATTGATTATAAATACTAAAAAAAATAATTTTATTAATCTTATCATTTTTAAATTTACCTCTGAAGTTGTTGTCTGATCAAAATTAGATTACATGATAAAAATTGATACAAGCAATTTAATTTAAATTAAGTATTAATATTTATTTAACTCGTAATATTTCTCAAAAAAGCTCAATATCTATTTTTGAAATTTATTTGGAAAATCTGTTAAATGAGTAAAATCATTAAATACTTTAATAAAGTAAGCACAAATATTCCAGCTCCTTTAATTGCTATTTTTATGATGATTTTATCAGGCTTATTTTTTGTTTTAATGCACAGCGCAGTTAAATACTTATCTAAAGAAGTTCATATTTTTGAAATTGCATTTTTTAGATGTGCACTAGTTATATTCGTTCTAGCTCCAATCATTTTCCAACAAGGTTTAAAAATATTTAAGACTCATCAACCTAAAATGCAAATTTATAGGATTGTTACAAATTCAGTTGCTATGTCTTGTTTTTTTTATGGTATTTCAACTACACCTTTAGCACAGTTGACAACTCTTGGTTTTACCGTTCCTATTTTTGCAACAATTCTTGCAGTAGTTTTCATGAAGGAAAAAATTCGATTAAGACGAACATCTGCTTTAATCTTAGGTTTTATTGGAACAATCATCGTAATGCGACCAGATGTTTCTATAGAATTGGGAGCCGTATTAATAATTTTTTCTTCTTTCCTTTGGTCAATATGCCTAATTTTTATAAAGAAACTAACCAAAACTGATAGCGCTGTTACTATTTCCTTATATTTTGGAATAGGTATGATACCTGCAACATTTTTACTAGCATTTCCTTTTTTTGAAATGATTAGTTTAAATCAATTTATCATTTTAATATTTATCGCTATAACTGGAACTCTAGCTCAAACTATTATGAATTATGCGTTACAGAAAGGGGAACTAGCTTTAATTTTACCTTTTGATTTTTTGAGATTAATCTGGTCTGTATTAATTGGATATGCCTTATTTGCAGAAGAGCCCACTGCAACCTTATGGTTAGGTGGATTCCTTATAATAGTCTCAACAAGCTATATTGCATGGAGAGAAGGAAATTTAAATAAAATATAAGATTATTAATGAATGATTAATTAATCCTAATCTGACAAAGATGAAGCTCCACCGTGATCTGCAGACCATTTCATAGGATCATGCAAGAAGCTTTCTACTTCACTAATTTCATTAGTATCGAAGTAATTATATTCTTTTGCGACTTTTAATACATCCCACCAGGTTGCTAAAGAATGCATTTCTAAACCAATTTTGTCTAAGGCTTGTTTAGTTTGTGGAAAAATATCATAATAAAAAACAACGAATGTATGATCAACTTTTGCACCCGCTTCTCTCAAAGCCTCACAAAATTTAATTTTACTATTTCCATCCGTTGTTAAATCTTCAACTAATAAGATATGAGAACCGTTTGCAAAATCTCCTTCGATTTGAGCATTGCGACCAAATCCTTTTGGCTGTTTTCTAACATATTGCATTGGAAGCATTAAACGATCAGCAATCCATGCAGCAAAGGGAATTCCTGCTGTTTCTCCTCCAGCAATTGAGTCAATAGTTTCAAATCCAATATTACGTGTAATGACCGAAGCTGCAAAATCCATTAACGTATGACGAACTCTTGGATAAGATATTAGTTTTCTACAATCTATATAAACAGGGCTTGCCCATCCAGATGTAAATTTAAAAGGTTTATTAGCGCTAAATCTTACAGCTTCAACTTCAATTAACATTTTAGCTGTTAAAGTAGAAATCACTTCTTTTTCAGGAAAGCTTGTTGGCAGCATTTTGATCTTATCCTCACATAATAACAATTTATAATATGGTTTATAATTATTTAATTTTGAATATTAACATTCAAAAAAATTGAATTACCATGTAGTAACTTATCAGTCTAGTAATATAAAGATCAGCATATATTTTATGGACAATTTCTTAAAAAAACAAAATTATCATTATCAGATTTTTCTTTATTAAAAGAATAACCACCAAGATTAAAGTTTTTCAACCCTTCTGGATCAACCAAACGATTCTGAATTATATATCTAGCCATTGCCCCACGGGCATTCTTGGCATAAAAACTAATAATTTTTTCTTTTCCATCCTTAATTTCCATAAAAATAGGCGTAATTATTTTAAGAGATAAATTAGATAATTTTATAACTTTAAAATACTCATTAGATGCGCAATTTACTATCACTTTAGAGCCAATCTCTTGACCATAATTATTGAGATTGTTGGATATTTTATTCCCCCAATATTCATATAGAGAGTTTCCATGTGC
Organism: uncultured Rhodobacterales bacterium; assembly: GCA_964519035.1. Classification (GTDB taxonomy): domain Bacteria; phylum Pseudomonadota; class Alphaproteobacteria; order Puniceispirillales; family Marisalimonadaceae; genus CAJJBL01. The sequence continues at coordinate 2,355 of CAZFKZ010000084.1, forward strand.
CCCCTTTAATTTACTACCCATTTCTAAACGATAAGGCTCTATTGCGTCTAAAGGCCGCAACAATCCATAAAGTCCAGACAAAATTCTTAAATATTTTTGAGCCCAATCCACATCGTCTGAGCTCAATGAATTAGTGTCTAGACCCTTATAAGTATCACCTGCAAACGCAAACGCAGCTGCCTTTTTATCTTGATTTCCAAATATACTAAAACGTTCTTTGTTTAACTGAGCTAAACTAGGACTAATATCCATTAATTTTTTTAAATCATCAACACTTAAAGTTTTAGTAATATCAACTAATTCTTTGGCATTATTAGAAAAAATTGGTTCGGTTTCTGAAATCCCTTGAACCGGTTTCATATCAAGTTTTTTTGCTGGGGAAACCACAACTAACATTTTCATTCCTTAAATATTCAAATTCAAATTTAGCTTAAACACACACAAAAGTCTAGATCATGTATAATTTTATAAAGACAAAATTAAATTATTAAGATTTTGATCTAAGAGATACAAATTTCGAATCAAAAATTTTATGAATATTTTGATTTAGTTTGTTTAATTTTATAATGTAAATAATTATTACTGCTTTAAGGAAAAGATTATGAATTGGAATATTGCTAGATTATCCATACCTGTTTTTGATTTAGAAAAATCTTCTCAGTTTTATAATTTCTTATTAAATGATAAAGAATTTAATAACAATACAAGAGCAGGTGAAACTGAATATTTTTTATCTGGAGGTAACATTGAGTTAAAACTTTATCAGCTGACAAATAACTTGAAAGTTCCTTTAGAACATCAAAGTAGAAGAACATTTCCCTCTTTGTTTATTAATAATCTCAGTCTTATAATTGAAAATTTAAAAAAAAATAAAGTTAACTTTATAATAAAAAAATATAATGAAAGTGAAGCAATCAACTCTATAATCTTACAAGATTCAAGTTTAAATTATATAGAATTAGTTGATTTAATTCATAAATTAGATGAACCCAATAATAAAAGCAATTTATTATGGAACTTTCACCACGTAAATCTAGAATGTTATGATGTTAGATCATCAGTTGATTTTATTGCTAAAAATTTAAATATTAAGGAAGGTACTTGGAAGGCTCCAATAGAACTAGGAAAAGTTAATATAGCATCAAATCAATTAGCTATATTTCCTCTAGATGACAATCATTCGGGAGTTCATATCAATAAAGCAGATTTTACATTTAGTTGGAGAAATAAATTTATACATAACCCCACTATTGGAGGACATCCAGCCTTTAGTGTAAAAAATATAAAAGCTTTCATAAAAAAATTAAAAAAAGCTAATATCCCTTATACTGACGCAAAAGTGTATGCAATGCCAAATATTCATCAAATTTATTTATTTGATCCAAATGCTAACATTGTTGAGATTAATCAAAACGTTTGAATAATTATTAAGTTTGTTTTTTATAAAAATATATTTTTAAAACTTTTTCTTATTTTTTACTTTCTCGCCAAGCAATATATGAAGAGGCTCCTACTATAAGAGAACCA
>CAZFKZ010000085.1:0-3877 GCA_964519035.1 uncultured Rhodobacterales bacterium
TGATTTATATATTCTTCTAAATGCTCTTTAACTTTTAGAGGTATCATATTTAAAAAGTATTATATTAATGAGGTTTACGGTATTTACTATGACAAGCTTTACAGTTTCCCCACATTAACTTTCCAATAGTACCTTTAACATTATCAGTCGTTTCAATTACAGAGGTTAATTTAATCATATCATCAGAGGATTTTTGCATAAGTAAATTAAAATTTTCTTTATCATCCCAAATTATTGGTAAAGCCTCAGTTTTGAAACCCTCTTTAGTGTTATCAGGAAACAATTCTAATAGATTTAGATAGTTATTACTCATTTCAATCATTAATTCTTTTACTTTTTCAAATTCACCGTTAGCTGACAAAGACTGAACTCTTTTTGCGGTTTGATAATTCTTACTAAACAATGCTTTTCTCGACTTGATAATATCCTCTACAGATTTTTCAGAGTAAGCATTGGTGGTTATTAATACTGAAAAAATTAAAAACAAACTAATACCAATGTTAGTTTTTATGTGCTTTATTATGCAATGCATTCGAAGAATACTGTAACAGAGTATAGTTTAATTTCAAAATTATTACATTGGTTAAGTGCAATAATACTTTTTGTTCAAATCCCACTTGGATTTTATTTGGTTGATTTAGATTTTGGACCAGAAAGATTAAGCATTGAAAATACACATGTGTTCATTGGTTTATCTGTATTTTATTTAGTAATTTTAAGATTAATAAATAAGATTATTAATCCACCACCCAAATTAGAACCAAGTGTTTTTAAGGGCCAAAAATTTTTAGCAAAATCAAATCACATATTATTATATGTGACAATTTTGTCGATTACAATTTCAGGAATTTTTAAAAAATTATTTAATGGAGAAACTTTAATAATTTTTTTTAAAAAAATTAAAATAGAGGATAATTTTGAATTAGCTGATTTTTTTTATAATATACATGTTATTGCAAATTATTTACTAATAGCTTTGATCATCATTCACATCTTAGCAGTAATTGTTCACAAATTATTTTTTGGGGATAATTTGCTAAAAAAAATTCTTTAATTTTTCTTTATAATTAAACAAATTAATTGATCTTTAAAATTTAATTTCTTTTTATATTTACTATCAATTTCATTTAACCCATTTTTTATTTGTTTTTCTGTAAAATTAAGCAAGGTAGAAATATATCGATTTTTTATCATTTGAAGATATTTGTTTTTTGAAATTTTTACATTAAATATAAATTTTTTAATAGTTAGGTTGGAGTTATACCTTTTAATTAATTGAAATAAATTTTCATCTCTTTTGAGTGATTGTTTTAATTTTTTTTTCATTAAATCAAATGTAGGTATTTCATTCTTTTTAGGATCTAAACTTAATATTAAAATTTTACCCTTAGGATTGAGTTTATTTTTACAAATTGTAAGGATTGTTTTTATTTGATTCTTTTTTAGAAGATGAATTGTCTGCTTAATTAAGATTAAATCAAAAGTAGTTTTTGTTTTTAATAAAAAGGATAAACCGTCACTTTTTTTAAATAATATTTTTTTACTTTTATTTTTATGATCTTCAATATCAAGTCCAATTGGTTTGTTGTGTAATTTTAATTTATTAGATAAATTACTTATAATTTTACCTCTTCCACAGCCAATATCTAAAATACGAGAATTTCTATCTAGTTTTATTTGTTTTAATATAAATCTATTAAAAGAAAGAATATATCTTTGTGATGAAAGCCAAGTTTTATTATCCCAATTTTTTAATGGTGCCATTTATAATATGTAAAACATATGAAAATTTTTTTAAATAAAGTATTGAAGTTAAATTAATGCAAAAATCATCAATTAAATATATCTTAAAACTCTCTATACCCATATTTTTTGCTAATCTTGCAGTTCCTTTAGTTGGAATTATCGACACGTCTTTAATGGGAAATCTTGAAGAACTGTCTTATTTATCAGCAACATCAATTGCTGCAAATTTATTTTCAATGATTTTTTGGAGTTTTGGCTTTTTAAGAATGGGTACTGTTGGAATGGTTTCTAATGCTTTAGGTCAAAATAATTTTAAAGAAATAACAAATATACTTTTAAGAAATTTATTATTTGTACTCATTTTATCTTTAACATTAATAATTCTTCAAAACTTTATACTATTATTGAGTTTAAAGGTATTCAGTCTTTCTAATGATACTAGTGAATTATTTAGACAATATTTCAAAATAAGAATTTACTCAGCCCCTGGTGAATTAACTATTTATATTATAACTGGGCTTTTTGTTGGGCTTCAAAAAACTAAAATTTCAAGTTTAGCTGTTGGATTTTTTTCAATTCTTAATATAATTTTGAGTATAATTTTTGTTACTAAATACGGTTTAAATATCAAAGGTGTTGCCTATGGCACACTAATTTCTGCTGCAATCACTTCCATAATATTCTTAGTTTATACATTTTGGTATTTAAATAAAATTTCAATAATCAACATAGATATTCAAAAACTCTTAAATCTTAAAAGAATTAAAGAAATATTTAATATTAATTTTAATATTTTTGTAAGAACAATTTTGCTAACCTTTTCTTTTTTGTGGTTTACTTATTTGGGGTCTCAAATAGGGGAAAAGTTTGTCGCTGCTAATGCGATATTAATTAATCTTGTTTTTTTATCTGCTTTTATCTTGGATGCGTATGCTTTTTCAACAGAAGGTATTGTGGGTTATTCTTTGGGAAAAAAAGATTTTAAGTTATTTAAATCAATTATAAAAAATTCTTTTATCTTAAGTTCAATTACAGGATTAATAATTTCTATCTTATATCTTATTATTCATGAGAAAATAATTTTTTTGATGACTGATATTTATACAATTAGAGTTTTAAGTTTAGATTATTCAATATGGTTGATTATAATTCCTTTTATTTCATCTTTTTGTTTTCAATTTGATGGAATTTTCATAGGTGCATCTCAAACAAAAGAGCTTAGAAATGCTATGATTTTTTCTGTATTTCTTTATCTAATTATTTCCTCAATCTTACTAAACTATTTTTCAAATACAGGAATTTGGATTTCCCTATGTATCTTTATGGTCTTGAGAGCTTTATCGCTATTTTATTATTTAGACAGAATATATTTAAGATTTAAAAAATAGTATATTGATTAATTGTATCTAAATTATATTAGTGACAATTTAATCCAAACTTTTTAAGTCTCCAGTAATTATATGGCCATGGTGTTAAAAAACCAACAATCAACATAATAGGAACTACCCACCATGTTAAAACTGCTCCACCTGTTAAAACATAATCTGTTAAATTCATCATTATTTCCATACTAATCATTGAAATCAGGCTCATACCAGCAGCTGTTTTTAGCGCATTCAAAAATGGAAAACTTTGTCTCATCAAGATAAGTGTTTCAAGAATTATACTGGTTATTAACCCATTAACAATTGCAAGCATCATTATTCCCAATAATGGAAATGGTATTTGGGTTAATTGAAAAAATAAAATTGTTCCAAAATCACCAATTGCACAACCAAGCACACACCACATTGTGTTTTTGGCACTTATTTTCCAGGTAACTTTACAAGACCAATCAAATTTTAATTCTTCCATGATTATTTACTCATGTTTATTTGATGATCGTATTTATCTTTTGGCCAATAAGACTTAATATAAGCTAAAATACTATCAATATCTTTATCTGATAACTTGTCTTCAAAACCAATCATTTTTCCTTCGTAGTTTTTTACTAATTTTGCTAAACCATTTTTAATTATACCATGTAAAGTTTTGTCATCATGATGCCAAGTATGGCCCGTTCCATTTAAAGGAGGCGCTTTTCTATGACCATCTTCATCAACACCTTTCCAATTTTTTGCACCAGCTAAAT
>CAZFKZ010000086.1:0-3838 GCA_964519035.1 uncultured Rhodobacterales bacterium
TCACCCATATATACATCTTGCTCTTTCATATCTCTAATCGATCTAGTTCCTGTATCTGAATCCAAATCCCAAACCACTAGTCTCAGTGTAGCTCTTAGCGGAGAAGAGTATGTTAATCCACGTTGATGACATTCTTCAACATCATATTTGGGGTCTTCTAAAGTATAAGAAACATATTCTAACATAGACCTGCCAGCAAAATCTTTTATTGGAAAAACTGAGCTGAAAACGGCCTCTAAGCCAATATCTTTTCGTTCGTTTGCAGGAATGAACATTTGTAAATATTGTTCATAGGAATGTCTTTGAACTTCAATCAAATTTGGCATTTTAGCTACTTCAACTATTTTCCCAAATGTTCTTCTAACTCTTCTTCTGTTTAATAATGTACTTGATTGAATTGACATTTATTATCCTTTTTAATTTTCAAAATATATCGAATTTAAAATATAGACTTAAATTTCTTAATAAAGAACAAACTTAAAAATTTAATAAGATTGTTCTTTATATAAAATATTAAGAGATAATTATTTAATCTCTGCCGTGGCACCAGCTGCTTCAAGCTTTGCTTTGATCTCATTAGCTTCAGCTTCAGAAGCTCCTTCTTTTACTAAAGATGGAGCAGCTTCAACTAAATCTTTAGCTTCTTTCAATCCTAAACCAGTAACAGCCCTAACTTCTTTGATCACATTAATTTTCTTTTCACCAATGCTTGATAACATTACATCAAATTCAGTTTTAGCTTCGGCTGCTGGAGCCGCCTCTCCGGATGCTGCAGCAACTGCAACTGGAGCTGACGCAGAAACACCCCATTTATCTTCTAGTAATTTAGCTAAATCAGCTGCCTCTAATACTGTAAGTGAACTTAACTCATCTGCAATTTTTTCTAAATCTGCCATTTTTTTCTCCTAAAATTTTATTAAATATTATTGTTTTGATTTTTGTGAAATTGTTCTTAGAACCTGAGATGCAGGCTCTAATGTTACTCGTAAAAGTTTTGAAGCAGGTGCCTGAAGAAGTCCAACTAACTTACCTCTCAAGTCATTGAGACTTGGAAGTTTAGCTAAAGCTTCTACATCTATTTTGGAAAGATGCTTATCTTCTAAGCCTCCTCCAATGATAATAAGTTTATCATTAGTTTTTGCAAAATCGACCAAAATCTTTGCTGCCATTACAGGGTCTTCAGATGAACCAATTGCAGTTGGCCCAGAAAACATCGATTCCATGTGCTGATAGTTTGTATCTTTTAACGCTATACGTGCAATTCTATTTTTTGTTACTTTAAAATTACAATTTGCTTCACGCATTTTAGAACGAAGATCAGTGCTCTCCGCTACAGTAAGACCTGCACAATGAACGATTACGACTGATGTCGACCCTTCAAATGTATTATGCAAAGTTTTGACCAAGTCGGTTTTTTCATTTCTATTCACCGAAAGCCTCCACGTTGTTGAAATGACATAAATATAATTTGTCATAACAATAAGTTGCATTTAAGACAATAAAATTGCCCACGGCCCGTCCCATTAGTTCCAGTAGAATTAGACTACTGTTAATGTCTATGTAGGAAATTAAGAAAATTATTTTCACCTACAGTCTTGGACAGGTTCAGTCCACAATTCAGGACTGATAACGCATAACATAATAAAATGTCATACATGCTTTTAAATACATAAATAGTTATGTATTTATAACTAAACTTACTCCCATAGTTGAACTAAGGGATATTTTTTTAATAAAGGTGCCTTTTGCTCCAGATGGCCTTGCTTTTTGAACAGTATCAATAAATGACTGCACATTATCTTTGATTTTTTCAGAACCAAAACTCATTTTACCGACACCAGCTTGAACTATACCTGTTTTTTCTGCACGATATTGAACTTGGCCAGATTTTGCAGCCTCAACTGCAACTTTGACATCTGCTGTAACTGTACCTAACTTTGGATTAGGCATTAATCCTTTAGGGCCAAGCACTTTACCAATTCTTCCTACAATTCCCATCATATCGGGAGTAGCAATAATTCTATCATAATTAAGATTACCTTTTTGCATTTCTTCAGCTAAATCTTCTGCTCCAACTACATCAGCTCCTGCTGCATGAGCCTCTTCAGCTTTTTTATCCTTAGCAAACACTGCAACTCTCATTTTTTTTCCAGTACCATGTGGTAGAGAAACCACACCTCTAACCATTTGATCAGCATGTCGAGGATCCACACCTAAGTTCAATGAAATTTCGATGGTTTCATCAAATTTATCTCTTTTATTATCAACAAAGAATTTAACGGCATCTTCCAATTTAAATGATTTATCATTTAATTTTTTGTAAGTATCTATTAAGTATTTACCTTTTTTCATTTTTTACTCCAAAACCTCAAGACCCATTGATTTAGCAGATCCTTTAACCATTTCTATTGCACCTTCAATATTTGCAGCATTAAGATCCTTCATTTTACTTTCTGCTATTTCTCTAACTTGGCTAAGATTTACAGAACCTCCAACAATTCTTCCTGGTTCGTTAGAACCTTTGTCTTTTCCAGCTGCCTTTTTTAGAAAAAAAGATACTGGCGGAGTTTTCGTAATGAAACTAAAACTTTTATCTGTAAAAACTGTAATCACAACAGGAATTGGCATGTTTTTTTCAAGAGAATCGGTTGATGCATTAAATGCTTTACAAAACTCCATTATATTTACCCCTCTTTGACCTAGTGCAGGCCCGACTGGAGGTGAAGGATTAGCCGCCCCCGCTGGAATATTTAATTTTATATAACCGTCTATTTTTTTTGCCATTTAAATTTTCGCACTAAGCGAACTCCATAAAATTATTACTTAGTTAAACTTTTTCCACTTGACTATATTCAAGATCGACTGGTGTAGATCGACCAAATATAGATACAGCAACTTTAAGTCTTGATTTATCTTCATCAATTTCTTCAACCAAACCATTAAAACTCTGGAAAGGCCCATCAGAAACTCTTACCTCTTCTCCTATTTCAAATATAATACTAGATCTTGGTCTTTCAATTCCTTCGCTTATTTGCTCAATCAATCTTTGAGCTTCCGAGTTACTAATTGCTACAGGCCTACCTTTAGCACCAAGAAAGCCAGTTACTTTAGGCTGAGCTTTAATCAAGTGCCAAGCAGAATCAGTCATTTCCATTTTAACAAGGATATAGCCCGGGAAAAACTTTTTTTCTAATTGGACTTTGCTACCACGTCTTATTTCTACGACTTCTTCAGTAGGAACTAGTACTTCTTCAATTAAGTCTTCCATTTTCTTTGATTGCACTTGTTCTTCTATGCTTTGACATACTCTTTTTTCAGAACCTGAAAAAACATGAACTACATACCATTTTTTGGCCATTACAATCGTCCAACTTTAAAAAAACAAACCAAGATACTTAACCACCCAAACCAAGTAATAATTGAACAATATTAGACAATAACAAATCTACCAAAAAGAAAAATAAAGAAGCTATTAAAGCCATTACAAAAACAGTAAATGAAGCAATCATAGTTTCACGTTTAGTTGCCCACGTAATTCTATTAATTTCTTGTCTTACCTGCCTAACAAATTGAGCGGGATTTGTTTTAGCCATGAGAAGCCTTTCTTGCAAGTAATAAAAAGATTAATTACATTTTTTTTCTTAAGAAGTCAAAACCATTAAACATTTATTTTAAATGAAACAAATTTAGTGGCAGGAGTGGAGGGTCTCGAACCCCCAGCCTCCGGTTTTGGAGACCGGCGCTCTACCAATTGAGCTACACTCCTAATTTAAATGCTTAACCAAATTATCCTTATTCCACTAATTACTATTTATCACTTAAGACTGTATGCTTGATA
>CAZFKZ010000087.1:0-3658 GCA_964519035.1 uncultured Rhodobacterales bacterium
TTTTAACTGAAGCACTCATCAGTGTTAAAGGCATTACTGCAATCTTATAACCAATTTGTTCTAGCTCGTTTATTTCGAGTAAAGGTGTGTCTCCATCTTCAATTAAATTTATCATATGGTGTCCGGGAACTTCTTTAATAATTCTATTCATGTCTTCTTTTGATTTAACAGCTTCAATAAAAAGAATATCAGCACCAATTTCTGAAAATATTTTCATTCTATTAATAGCATCATCCAGTCCTCTTGTTGCAATAGCATCAGTTCTTGCCATTATTAAAATATCGTTATCTCCATACTTTCTTGCATCCACTGCAGCCATAATTCTTGATTTTGCCTCATCTAGTTCAACAACATCTTTTCCTTTTGTGTGCCCACATTTTTTAGGCCACTTTTGATCTTCTATCATCACTCCTGCTGCGCCTGCATCCGCATAACCTCTTACTGTTCTAAATACATTCACAGAATTGCCGTAACCTGTATCACCATCAAAAATAATTGGTATCGATGTTGAGTTACATATATTTCTTACTTGATCTGCCATTTCTGAAAATGAAATTAAACCTGTATCCGGCATACCTAGTCTAGTTGAGGAAACAGCAAAGCCCGACATAAAACCAACTCCTAAGCCCTCTTTTTCAATTAATTTTGCAGATAAAGAATCAAAACATCCTGGCATTACAATGATGCCTTTGGCATTTAGATGCTCTCGCAATTTAGAAGCTTTATCTTTTGATTTTATTTTAGAAAACATAAAATTATAATTTAAACGGTATATATAAAGCTATATCAGGAAACAAGTAAATGACAAAAACAGTAAATAACATTATTATTACAAATGGTATCACCCCTTTAGCAATCTCAGACATTTTAGCTTTTCCAATTGCTTGCAAAACATAAATGTTCAATCCAACTGGAGGGGTAATTAACGCACATTCAATCATTAAAGTAAAAATTATCCCAAACCAAATTAAATCAATATTCATTGCTGCGATAGAAATTGCAAATATTGGCATCATAATTAGTATTAAAGATAGAGTTTCCATTATAAACCCCATAATTAATAAAGTTATACACACAACAAATATAAATAATCCTTGTTCATTTATATTTGTAACTATGAAAGCAGATAGTTCTTGAGGAATTCTATAAAGTGATATTGCTTTGCCAAATACCTTGGCTCCTGCAATAATTATAAAAATAGTTACCGTTGTTTTCATGGTTTCAAGACCAGCTTGAATAAATCCCTTAAAATCTAATCTTTTTTTTGCCACCACATAAATAAAAGATATTAGAAAACCGATGCCCCCTGCCTCTGTTGGGGTATATATTCCAGCATATATTCCACCCAACATAATGAATGCCATTAATAAAATTGGTAAACCTCTCTTAGTATATTTTATTTTTTCCTCAAGAGTGCTTTTTACATTCACCACTTCTTTATTAAAAAATTTTACATAAATTATTGAAAATATAATAAAAAAAGATGCTAATAAAATTCCAGGTCCTATTCCAGCAAGGAACATACTTAGGACTGACTCTTCTACGACGAAGGCATATACAATCATTGGTATCGATGGAGGTATTAATATTCCTAAAGTACCTCCAGCAGCTAATATTCCTAAGGTAAAGTTTCTATGATAGCCACGGTTGATCATTGCGGGAAATGCTACTGTAGAAATGGTAGCTGCAGTTGCAACAGATGATCCAGAAATTGCAGCAAAAATACTACAAGAAATAATTGTTGCAATGGCTAGTCCTCCAGGAAAATTTCCCACCCAACTTTGGGCAAACTTAAATAAGTCTTCACCAACACCAGCTTTTAATAAAATATTAGACATCATTAAAAACATTGGAACTGCTAACAAAATAAAGTTATCAGCAACACTGTAAAACGTTTGTGGAACCATTAATGGAGAAATATCTCCAAAAATCATCAGCCCTAAACCAATAGTTCCCAATCCAAATGCAATTGGTACGCCCAAAAAAAGAATAAAAAATAATAAAAATAAAATTAAAGCAACTGTCATTTAAATAGATCCTTTAAAAATATAAATATTTCTACAATCACTCTAATAACCAGAAAACCAAAACACAAAGGTATTGCTAATTCAGTTAAAAAAGATGGCACATCTAAAATTGTTGAGCTAGTTCTGCCCACTTTAAAAGAATCGTATGCTATTAACCACCCAAAATACAATACAAATAAACTGAAAGTTAAAATAAATATATCACTTATAAAATCTAGAATTTTTTTTCCTTTTTCATTAAGCTTGTCATACAAGACTGTTATTCTAATAAATTCTTTTTTATGAAACGTATATGTAAGCGCTAGATATGTTGCCCAAATTTGAAGGAATCTTGATATTTCATTTACCCAAACAGTTGGTGAATTAAATATATATCTCATTACAACCTCATAAGAAATTATAAAGCCAATAGATATAAACAAAGCCGAAGCTAAGTAGCCAGAATATTTAATAATTTTGTCGTAAATTTCCATATTAAAAAAACCCCACATAAAAAATATGTGGGGTTAATTTTTGATTTAAAGTTTGTTTGCTGCTTTTACAAGTTTGTCTCCTACACCTCCGGAACCACCTGTTCTAGAGATATAATCTTGTATTACAGAAGAGGAGGCTTTTTTAAGTACTGAAACCTCTGAACTAGATAATTTAACAATATTCATTCCATTATCTTTTGCTTCTTTATAAGCCCTAGCTTCGATACCTGACATATCATCTCTTACTGCTTTTTCAGCAACTTTAGATGCTGCAGCAATTGCATCTCTTTGTTTTTGAGTTAGAGATTTTAACCACTTATCATTTGCAACTAATACAAATTCAATATCACCATGATTAGTAACTGTTAAAGTATCCATAACTTGGTATAGCTTTCGTGATTTAACTCCTGATACACCAGTCATACCTGCATCAACAGTATTTCTTTGATATGCAAGATATTGTTCAGAACCAGATATTAAAGCTGGTTTGCCACCCAAAGAGCTTACGAAGGCCCCAAGCGTTTTACCAAAAACTCTAATTTTCTTATTCTTAAAATCTGCTGGCGATTTCATTGGTCCTCCATTAGAAAGCATTATTGCTGATCCATAAGCCTGATAATACAAAGGAACAGCTCCTGAATTGGCAATTGCAGGATCTAAAATTTTTCTAATTTCTGACCCAGCACTAGTTGCTTTTCTAATTTTATCCTCAGAGTCAAATAAGAATGGTAAATAAAATATATCTACCTCAGGATTTGTTCCAGCAAATCTTGTAATAGATGCTACACCTGCTTCAATTGCCCCAGAGCCTACAGCTTGTGGTACTTCTTTATCTTTATAAAGCTGCGCAGAGTCATAAATTTCAACATTAATATCTGATCTAGCTTCTAATTCCTTTTTAAACACTAAAAGGTTTTGCCCTAAGTGTGCTTTTAAAGGAAGCTGAAGAGTAATTCTCATTTTTGTTTCAGCAAAACTTACGCTTGCTATCGAAACAAAAATTAGAGAAAACATTATTTTTTTTAAGATTTTCATATTATTTTCCTCTCAATTGTTAATCCCACTATTAAAGTCGACTTTAAAAATAAATACAATAATAATAATAAACTATGAATTGGATAATTATTACTATTTGTGGGGCTTTTTTTCAAAATCTAA
>CAZFKZ010000088.1:0-3573 GCA_964519035.1 uncultured Rhodobacterales bacterium
AATAAGCAAACTCAATAATTGCATCTTTAGAATAAAATCCTGATAAAAAAGGAAAACCAGTAAGAGCAAGAGTTCCTATAATCATCAAAGCGTATGTGTAGGGTAATTTTTTCCAAACACCACCCATGTTATTAATATTTTGCTCATCTTTAAAAGCATGAATTACAGAACCAGATCCCAAAAACAATAAGGCCTTAAAAAATGCGTGGGTGAATAAATGAAACATTGCAACATTATAAGCACCAACACCAGCTGCAAAAAACATATAACCAAGTTGACTGCATGTAGAGTAAGCAATAATCTTTTTTATATCTGTTTGAACTAATGCGACTGTTGCAGCAAAAAATGCTGTGGTCATACCGATAATAGTAATCAGATTTAATATCAAAGGTGAGTATTCATAAATAGGAGAGCATCTAACAACAAGAAACACTCCTGCAGTAACCATTGTAGCAGCATGAATTAATGCAGACACAGGGGTTGGTCCTTCCATTGCATCAGGTAACCACGTATGTAATAAAATTTGTGCTGACTTACCCATTGCACCAATAAATAAAAGTAAACATATTAAATCTATTGCTTTAATATCAAAACCTAGAAATAATAAATTTTTATCTACTACTGTTGGAATTTGCTGAAAAACCTCTGAATAATTGACTGTACCAAATAAATAAAAAATTAAAAAAATTCCTAAAGCAAAACCAAAATCACCTACTCTGTTTACAACAAATGCTTTTATTGCAGCAGCATTTGCACTTTCCTTTTTAAACCAAAAACCTATTAAAAAATATGAGCATAAACCTACACCCTCCCAACCAAAAAATAATTGTATGAAGTTATCTGATGTTACAAGCATCAACATAGCAAAAGTAAATAATGATAAATATGCCATGAACCTTGGTTTGTGTGGATCGTGAGACATATAACCAATTGAGTAAATATGAACTAAAGATGAAACGGAAGTAACAACAACCAACATCACTGCAGACAAAGGATCTATTAACATTGACCAATTAACATCAAGTGAGCCAGAATTAATCCAAGTAGCTATGACAATATTTTCCTCATATTGGTTAGCAATTACCTGATAAAGTACAAAGATAGACAATACTGCAGAAATACTTACAAAAACACTGGTTAAAATTTCTGAATTTCTATCTCCAATATATTTACCAAAAAATCCTGAAATAATTGATGCTATTAAAGGAAGAAATAAAATTGAAATTTCCATATCTAACCTTTTAATTTATCTATTTCTTCAACACGGATAGTTCCTGAGTTTCTATAATAAACAACTATAATTGCCAGACCTATAGCAGCTTCTGCAGCTGCCACTGTCAAAATAAATAGAGTAAATATTTGTCCAGTTAAATCACCTAAGAAAATTGAAAATGAAACCAAGTTAATATTTACCGCGAGTAATATTAATTCTATACTCATTAATATAACAATAATATTCTTTCTATTTAGAAATATACCTATAATTCCAATTGAAAAAATTATCGCACCTAAAGTTAAATAATGCCCCAATCCAATTTCAGTCATCAATTTTAACTCCTTTGTTGGTTTCTACATCTAAAACTTGAACACCTTCATATCTTTCTCTAGAAATTTGTTTTAGGTAACTTTGGGTTTTAACACCCTTTCGCTGTCTAAATGTTAAAACAATAGCTCCAATCATTGCAACTAATAAAATCATACCACTTAATTGGAACACATGGATATAATCTGTGTATAAAACTTGACCCAAGGCATGAGTGTTACTTATGCTAAAATTATTTATTGAATTATTTAAATCGAATAAATCAGGTTTATACTTCCAACCACCAATCACAATTATTAATTCAAAAAATATAACTGTACTTATAATTAGACCTATTGGTATATGTTTTGAGCTTTCTTCTGAGGCGAACCATTGATTTTTTTGTTGTGCCACATTCAGCATCATTACAACAAATAAAAATAATACTGCTACAGCGCCAACGTAAACGATTAACATTATCATTCCTAAAAATTCAGCACCTATCATAATGAAAAGACAAGATATGCTTATAAAATCTAGGATTAGAAAAAAAACAGAGTGAACTGTATTTTTAGAAACCGTAACCATTATTGCAGAAATAATCGCTATGATTGAAAAAGTATAAAAAAAAATTGAGTGGGCAATCATTTATTTATCGATAGGGATTATCAGCTTTTATATTTGCTGCTAAGACATTCTCCCATCTATCTCCATTATCTAAAAGTTTATCTTTAGTATAGTAAAGCTCTTCTCTAGTTTCGGTGGAAAATTCAAAATTTGGACCCTGTACAATCGCATCAACCGGACAAGATTCCTCACATAGACCACAATAAATACACTTCATCATATCAATATCATATCTAGTAGTTTTCCTACTTCCATCTTCACGCTGTGATGATTCAATGGTAATTGCTTGCGCAGGACAAACAGCTTCACATAATTTACAGGCTATACATCGCTCTTCTCCGTCGGGATATCTTCTCAATGCGTGTTCTCCTCTAAATCGTGGGCTAATTTTCCCTTTTTCAAAAGGATAATTTATAGTTTTTTTTGATCTAAAAACCTCTCTAATAGCAATGAATAAGCCACTAGCAAAATCTGCCATAAATATGGTTTTTAAAAATCTTGAAATTTTCATAATTAATTCACAGGTAGAAGGTTAAAATAAAATAGATAGCTAGCTGTTAAAACTACCCAAATCAATGATAATGGAAGAAAAACTTTCCAACCTAATCTCATTAGTTGATCATATCTATACCTCGGAACTATAGCCTTAACTAGTGCAAATAATATAAATAATAATAATATTTTCAATATCAGCCAAATTGCACTTGGAACAAGGGTAAATGGGAAAATGTCAATAGGTGATAACCATCCTCCTAGAAATAGTATAGCTCCCATTGCACACATTAAAAGAATATTTGCGTATTCACCTAGCCAAAACATTGCATACATCATGCCCGAATATTCTGTTTGATATCCTGCAACAAGCTCAGCCTCTGCTTCTGGTAAATCAAATGGCGGTCTATTAGTTTCAGCTAAAGCAGAAATAAAAAAAATAACAAACATTGGAAACAGCGGAATAACAAACCATAAATTTTTTTGAGCAATAACAATATCGTTTAGATTAAGTGATCCAACACATAACAAAACATTAATAATTATTACACCTATAGAAACTTCATAAGACACCATTTGAGCTGCAGACCTAATTGCTCCTAAAAAAGGATATTTTGAATTGGATGCCCAACCTCCCATAATAATTCCATAAACACCGAGAGATGAAACAGCAAAAAGATAGAGTATGCCAACATTGATATCAGCTAATACTTGAGTGGCACTGAAAGGTATAACTGCCCAAGATACTAGAGCTAATGTCATGGTCACAATAGGTGCTAAAATAAAAATTACTTTATTAGAGCTTGATGGAATAATGATTTCTTTAAATATGTATTTTAAAGCATCCGCAAGTGATTGTAGTAAACCAAAAGGTCCAACCACATTGGGACCTTGTCTTTTTTGTACAAAAGCCCAAACTCTTCTATCCAGCC
>CAZFKZ010000089.1:0-3529 GCA_964519035.1 uncultured Rhodobacterales bacterium
GCACCAAATACTTTTATGCCAGGATTTGATCTTGAAGAAGTAGGACACTTAAAATATGGTCGTCGATTACATATTTGGGATTTTGCAAAGAAAAAACCTGTTGAAACAATGTATTTAGGTGAGGATGGATTAGTGCCGCTAGAAGTTAAGTTTTTGCATGATCCCGATAGCAGTCACGGTTTTTGTGGAGCAGCTCTTAGCAGTAATGTTATACATTTTTGGAAATCTAAAGAAGAAAAATGGGAATGGGAAAAGATTATTGACGTTGATAATGAACCACATCCTGATTGGCCTATTCCTATACCTGGAGTGATGTCGGCTATTTTAGTTTCAATGGATGATAAATATCTATACATAAACAACTGGCTTCATGGCGACATGCGACAATATGATATTTCTGATCCTCATAAACCTGTGATGACTGGTCAGGTATGGATGGGTGGCCTTTTAGGTAAAGCACCAGTTATAAATGGTGTGAATATTACAGGTGGTCCACAAATGTATCAATTATCATTAGATGGTAAGCGCATGTATGTAACAACATCTCTTTTCTCAACTTGGGATAACCAGTTCTATCCTGATATGCGCACGCAAGGAGGAGCCATGCTTATGATTGATTGTGATGTTAAAAATGGAGGCATGAAAATTAATAAAGATTTCATTATTGATTTTGGAAAAGAGCCTAATGGACCAAGTCGATGTCACGAAAGCCGTTATCCAGGTGGAGATTGCACAAGCGATATATGGTTATGACAAAGATTACAATCGCAAATCGTGGAAATGATTTTTATAAAGTTAAAGGTAATAAGCCTCTACTTTTAGAATTACGTTCACAGGGTCTTGATTTACCATATGGTTGTCAATATGGAGGATGCATAACATGTGCAGCAAAGTTGATAGAAGGCGAGGTTGACCAACGTGCTCAAGTTGCCCTTAATAACCGACAGATAAATGACGGTTATGTCATTTTATGCGTTGCACGTGCAAAAACTGACTGTACCTTTGAGGTTGGCGTAGAAAGCCACGATAAACTTTATCGTAACCCTTTTATTGATCCTCTCGCACCACACGAACTAAAAGCTGATATTGCAATAAGAAAGGATGCGAATAAATGACATTTATGAATCACAACGAACCCTATAGTGAAGAATATCTGCAAGACATTCTTAGTTCTGTCAAAACTATTGCAATGGTCGGGGCTAGTCCTGATAAAACAAAGTTTAGTTATGGAGTACTCCGAGTATTACACGAAACTGGTTATGACATGATACCTGTTAATCCTCGACCAGGTCTTACTGAAATAAGAAATTTAAAAGTTTATCCAAGTTTAAATAAAATTGATCGACCAGTAGATATGGTAGAAGTTTTCAGAAAATCAGAAGATCTGTATCAAATTACTGAAGAAGCTATCGCTATTGAAGCAAAGGTTTTATGGGGACAAATTGGCGTTATTAATAATGATGCAGCTCGCCTTGCAGAGGAAGCTGGTCTAAAGGTTGTAATGAACCGATGCCCAAAAATTGAGCTTTTTCGACCTTTTTGGAAACCTAGACTTGATCTTAAGATTTAATCTATTAACAGACTATCGATTAATAGGTATTTTTGTATTAAGCATTTCAATCATTTTATCTCTCATGATAAATTTTTGAGGCTTTCCAGTAATAGTCATTGGTAACTCATTAACAAACTTAAAATATTTAGGTATTTTAAAATGAGCTATTTTTCCTTTGCAAAACTCTACTAATTCATCTTGTTCAAAATTAAATCCCACTTTTGGGATTATCCACGCACACACTTCTTCGCCCATTTTTTTATCTGGCACTCCAAATACCTGTACCTCAATTACATTTGGGTGTGAGAATAAAAAATTTTCAATTTCACGTGGGTAGATATTTTCACCACCTCGTATGATTATATCTTTCAGGCGACCTGTTATAGTACAAAAACCCTCTTCATTAAACATGCCAAGATCCCCTGTATGCATCCATCCATCATGAATTGCATCATTGGTCATATCATTGTCATTCCAGTAGCCATTCATAACTGAATAGCCTCGCGTACAAAGTTCACCTGGTGTCCCAATAGAAACAATTTGGCCAAGTTTATCTACTATTTTTACTTCTAAATGAGGATGAACTCGACCAACAGTTTCACAGCGTTTGTCTATTGGGTCGTCAATAAAACTTTGAAAAGAAACAGGAGCAGTTTCAGTCATCCCATAACAGATTGTAACTTCACTCATATTCATTTGAGTGTTTACTTTTTTCATTACTTCTATTGGACAAAGTGCGCCAGCCATAATTCCTGTGCGCAACCGAGATAAATCTCTTGGTGTCTTATCTAGTTCTTGAAGCATTGCTACAAACATTGTTGGAACTCCATAAAGAGCAGTACATTGTTCTTTATCGAGTGCATCTAATGTTATCTTGGGATCAAACGATTCCCCAGGGAAAACCATTGTGGCACCTTTACTCACTGCCCCAAGGACGCCCATTACCATCCCAAAACAGTGGTAAAGCGGAACAGGTATTGCTAAGCGATCTGTTTCAGTAAGATTTATTCTGTCTGTAATTAGGTTTGCATTGTTGACAATATTGTAATGGGATAAAGTTGCGCCTTTAGGCTTCCCCGTTGTTCCAGAAGTAAACTGGATATTAATTGGATCATCAGGGGTTAAATTCTTATCTATTTCAATAAGTTTTAGTTTTTCGGCATGCCCTCCTAAATTGTTAATGTTTTCAAATGACCATAATCCATTCAAATTTTCAACAGCGTCCATAACAACCACATGTTTGAGGTTGGGTAACTTCGAAGACTTTAGTTCTCCTGGGAGACATTTATATATTTCTGGAGCTAAGGTATAAATCATTTTGACATACTCAGAACTTTTAAAGTTCTTTGCTAAAACCAAGGCTTTACAACCAACTTTATTTAAAGAATATTCTAATTCTGAAAGTTGGTAAGCAGGATTAATATTAACTAGTATTACACCAATACGGGCGGTTGCAAATTGAGTTAACACCCATTCTAAACGATTAGGTGACCAAATACCTAATCTATCACCTTTTTCTAATCCAAGAGCTAAAAAGCCAATTGCCAAGGCATCAACAGCACGGTCAAAATCTTCATAACTCAACTTTAGATTTGGAAAAATTAAAGCGTCCCTTGATCCATATTGAGAAACAGCATTCTTCAAAAGTTGTGATATAGTTGAATAAATTAGGTTCGGTTTAGAAGAACCTCTCACATAAGACATTCCATCTTTAGGACTTAGATCTATTTTGTTATGATTATCACGTTCTGAAATATTCATATAATGATTATTCTTGCCATAATGGAGTTCTTTTATCTAAGAACGCACTAATTCCTTCGTGAGCATCGATTTCTAACATATTCATTGCCATTACTTCAGAAGTAAAATTATAAGCCTCTGAGATTGGCATCTCTGTTTGTTTATAAAAAGCTTCCTTTCCAATTTTAATTGTTGAAAGAGGTTTTGAAACAATTAAATTGGCAAGATCCATTGTTT
>CAZFKZ010000090.1:0-3384 GCA_964519035.1 uncultured Rhodobacterales bacterium
AAATTAATTTATTATTTTTCTTAAAATATTTTGATTATGATTTAAAATCTTAACATAATTTATTATTTGTTTTTTATTAAAATATTGTTTCCATCCAGAAACATTTAAAACACCACAAAACTTATTATTAGAATTAAAAATTGGTATTGCTACACTTGCTATATTTTTTAATCTTTCCTCAGCTGTATGGATATATCCTCTTTTTTCTATTTCCTTTATTAACTTTGTTTTATTTTCAGAATAAGCCAATAATATTTTACCACTGCCTGCTACTAATGGATAAACACTTCCTTCAGTTAAATGATGATTTAATTCAGATTTTGAATTAACTCTATAAAGACAAACTTTTTTTTGACCTGTTCTAATCCAATATCCAACTGATTGACCAGTTTTAATACAAATATTATTTAAAATATTTCTCATTTCCACATCTACTTGAAAAGTATTCTTAAAAACTGAACCGATTTTCCAACTACTATATCCTAATTGATAATTACCCGTAAACTCATCTTTGACTAAAAAATTATGTTTTATTAAGGATCTACAAATTCTAATTATAGTTGATTTATTTAATTGTGTAGTAGTTGCAATACTTTTTAAAGAAATACTTTTATTATCTTCATTAAAACATCCAATTATAGCAAAAGCTTTATCTATTACTTTTATTTCACTCATATTAATAATTATATATGTTTTACAATGTGAAACAATATTTTATTATGTAAAACTATTTGACACATAGTTTAGTTTAATATTTAATTATATTTTGAAACAATAGAGAGGAATAATAATGATTAAAAAAATACAAAGTTTATTTCTTAGTTTTGCATTAATAATTACGTCTTTCATAGGTCTTGGACAAATCGCAACTATAGCAGTTGCTGATGATTTTCCTTCAAAACCAATCGAGGTAGTAACTCATGCAGGTCTAGGTGGTGGAACTGACACAACAGCTAGAATGTTATTAATTAGAACAAGAAAAAATCTAAAAAATAATGCTTACATAACTCCAAAAAAAGGTGATGGAGGAAACAAGGCTATGGCTTATGTAAAATCAAAGCCAAGAGATGGACATACAGTTTTAGCTATTACACCTACTCATTTATTTAGAATGGCTAGAGGTGGCGCTGCTTTAGAAATTGATGATTTTGTTGGTGTTGCAAGAACAACAGTAGATCCTATTGTAATTTTTGTTAACGCTAAAAGCCCACACAAGACCATTGAAGATCTTATAAAAGCAGGTAATAAAAAACCTATTAAGTACGGTGGTACTAACGTTGGTAGTGTAGATCATATATCAGGTCTAATTTTTGCTAGAGAAGCTAAAACTAAAATTGCTTTTGTACCATTTGAAGGTGGTGGAGCAATTATGACAAACCTTGTTGGAAATCAAATTGATGCGGCTGGTCTTAATTTAGATGAAGGTAAAGATCAATTGGATAGTGGAGAATTAAGAGTATTAGCTGTAATGGCAGATACTAGACTTTCTGCATTACCTGATACACCGACACTTAAGGAAAAAGGTATTAATGCATCTTTTGCAACAGTAAGAGGTGTTGTTGTTCTTAAAGGAACACCGCAAGCAACTATAGATAAACTTGAGGCAGGCTTTCTAAAAGCTATGAAGCATCCTGTTTACCAAAATTATTTAGATGGTGCGGGTTTAGACTCTACGAGTGTAGCAGGTGCTGCTGCTTGGGATACTGAATTAAAAAAGATTTACAAAGAAGCAAGAGAAGCTTTGGTAAGTTTAGGTTTAGCTAAGTAGTTTAAATATAAAAAATATATAAAAAGGGGAGAAGAAATTCATCCCCTTTTTTTTTAATTAAAATAATAATTCAAACATGATTAAAGATTCTAAAATTTTATCTATAATAATTTTTTTAACTCTTTATTTATTTGTAGTCACTTTTTCATTTGATCAAGTCCCAGAAATTTTAGCTCAAGGAATGCAACCAACAATGATGCCTAGGTTAATTTTTACCTTAATAATACTATTGAGTGTGTTTCAAATTTATCAAAATAGAAATTTGATAGATAAAAAGAAAGAAGTCATTAAAAGAAATGCTTATTTAACATTTTGCTTTATGGCTTTTACAATATTAATTGCAGAAAAACTTGGGTTTTTTTTGACAGTTTTTATGTTTACTCTAGTAACACCATTTCTTTGGCAGAGAAAAGATAAGCTAAATGTTTTTCTTTACTCACTAGGAATGACAATTTTTGTATTTGTTTTTTTTACATTAATACTTCAGCTTAAATTTCCCCAGGGAATAATGGAAGATTTTATAGTGAGGAACTTCTATTAATGGAGATATTAAGTAAAATTACATTAATTTTAGATGCAACAACATTGCTCCTAATTTTAGCGTCAACTATTGTTGGTGTTTTAATAGGTGCTCTACCAGGTTTAAGTTCTGGTATGGCAATTGCCTTATTGCTACCTTTTACTATTTATTTAGAGCCCAGCCTTGCAATAGCATCAATGGCTGCTTTGTATTGTGGGGGAACTTTTGGTGGATCAATAACTGCAATATTAATTAATGCACCTGGAGCTCCACCTGCTGCAGCTACAGCTTTTGATGGGTTTCCAATGGCTCAAAAGGGTCAAGCAGGTAAAGCATTAGGAATGGCAGCAGTATCAAGTGTAGTAGGTGGAATTATATCATTAATTGTTTTAATAATTTTTGCACCAACACTAGCTAGAATTGCCTATAAATTTGGACCTCCAGAGTATTTTGCATTAGCAATATTTGGTCTATCAATGCTAGCTTCTATAAGCGCAAAATCACCAGTAAAAAACTTAATAGGAGGACTAATAGGTCTTTTTGTTGCAACAATTGGTGTTCATTTAACAACAGGAGTAACAAGGTTTACCTTTGATGTTGGTGCACTATTTGATGGTGTTAGCTTTGTTCCAGTCCTAATTGGATTATTTGCAATGTCAGAAATATTTGTACAAGCATCAAAAAGTGAACTTTTATTAGAAAGAATAAAATTTTCAGCAATCAAACTTCCGTCGATTGCAGAATTTAAAAATTGCATTAAAACAATTTTAAGATCGTCTGGTATAGGTACTTTTATTGGAATTCTTCCTGCAGAAGGAGGAACTGTTAGTGCAATGATTGGTTATAATGAAGCCAGAAGATGGTCAAAAAATAAAGACAATTTTGGTAATGGAGAAATAGAAGGTGTTGCAGCACCTGAGGCTGCAAACAATGCTGCAACTGGTGGCGCTATGATACCAACACTTGCCTTAGGTATTCCAGGATCAGCAACAACTGCTGTTATTTTAGGTGGTTTTCAAATTCATGGTTTAAGAGCCGGACCATACCTTTTCGAACAACAACCAGACTTATTATATATAATTTTTTATGCAATGTT
>CAZFKZ010000091.1:0-3345 GCA_964519035.1 uncultured Rhodobacterales bacterium
TCTGGACTATAAGCTATAAAATACTCAAAACTAAACTTACTCAATCTTGTGGCCTCAGCACCTGATGTGGTGATTACTTCATTCAATGATTTTTTTTCTACTTTAAATCCATTATTTGAACTTACCAAATTAGGAAAAAAAGATGCTTTACAGAACTTTAATTGACCATCTAAATTGTTAGGTGGACTAGATAAAAAAGTATTTGTATTATCTGCCATATATTTTTTAGCAATCGCTATTCCACTTTCAGCAGCGTAGAAAACTTGTTGATTAGAATCTTTGTCAGTATTGGCTTTGTGTTCATTAGATGTAATCGTAACTAACGTAAGGCCCATTATTGTCATTACCACAAGTAGCAATAATGCTAATGGTAACGCAAATCCTTTTTCATTTTTTTTAAATTTATTTTTCATTTGTTATATGATGATGATTGTCCAATACTTGTTCCTGTTTTTTCTGTTATTGCCACATGCTTTGCTAAATTTCTAGTATGAACACTTACAAAAAAAGTTTCTCGATAATATTTGTCAGTGAAAGATAAAGTATTTAAATCATTTTTGATAACAAAACTCTTTTGCTCAGCGTAGACTTCCTTGGGGGACTCAATGGTTAAATAAATTTCTACAGAATGAACTTTTTTCATATTTGCCCTGGCTGCTACAGAAGTGTCTCCAACATCTGTTAGTTCAACTCCATCTTTGTTCTTAAAAACGACTTGAAAGTCTGCAATATTGGGTACAAATTCTGATTCTCGAATAATAGAACCAAAAATTGATTTTCTCACTAAGTGCATTCTATTAGTGTTGGTACCTTGATATTTATCATTAATATATTTTTTTGGGCTATATTCTATTTGTACTCTTTCATTTGGAGAGGTTGTGTACCAAATGGTTAGTTTATCAAATTTATTATCTAAATAATTTTTGTTTAAACCAATTAGTTTTTTATCTTTATCACTTCCTGAATAATTAATATCAACATATCCTGCATTTCTTAAATCTCTTGTAATAATTGATAAAGCTTCTCTTGCAGAACTATTAATCGCAGCTTTTTGTGAAACTGATTTATAAGATTTATTAAAATAATTATATGACGAAAATGCTGCCGCGATACTAATAACACCAATGACAATTGACACTAAAACTTCTGCTAAAGTAAATCCAGAGTTTCTAGTTTTCATTTAACCACCACTCCTAAATATTTTTTTCTCTTACCTTTGCCAGTTAAAAAATTAACTCTACCTGTTGTGTTTGTTCCAGAGTTTACAAAGGTTTTTTTAGTATCACCTGTTTTGCAGCTAGGTTTCTTGTCTTTGTTATCTATTTTTATATAATTTTTTTCTTTTAGTTTATTTCTCCACTTATCTTTTATTTTATCATAAAGATTGGAGCCTCCTTTAGTGGAGTAAGAGCATGTTTCATTAAAATTTCCATACTTGGCAGTATTATCCGGATCTCCAATCATGTCCTCCATAACCATTTCAGATAAATAGTTAAGCTTATTTTTTTCAGTAGCTCTATCCATTGAATTTATAGAAAAAGCTGAAAGCTGCATAATTGCAATAAAACCAATACCAATTATTACTATACAAACTAACGACTCTATTAACGAAACACCTTTATTAGATTTAACCATCTATTTTCACCCAATTTTTTCCTTTACTTTTTCTCCAGATTTTGATTTCTTGAAAATTATTTATAGTAATTTGGTACATGGTGTCTAAATTTGCGCTAGGGTTACAAATTCTCTGAGTTGAGCTACTTTTTGGACAAAATATAAACGCATCAAGGTTTTTACCAGTACCTGGATCTTTATAGGTAATATTTGATCCTGAATACTTAATGGTACTATCCTTTGTAATACAAATTACTGTTCCAGGAGGATTGTATGGATAAACCCATACGCTACTGTCATTATTTGATCTTCCAAAAGATATTTTTTCTTTACTGCTATTTCTAACTAGATTTGGCTGTGAACTTCCACTACCACATTGTTTATTTACTTTGTAAGAATTATTGGAAGATTGTACATTTTTGTATGTTTCCAAAAACTTCTCTGAACTCATTGTGTAGACTTCAACATTACTAAATAATTGTAATTGAACCATGCCATATTTTCCACCTGAAACTTCGGACTTCATTTCTTTAATCGATGAAACGAGTTCAGTAATTTCTTTCTTTATATTTCTATCCTCAATCCAATTTGAAATATTGGGATAAGCAAAAGCACTAAATACACCTATAACTGCCAGAACAACTAGTAGTTCTATAATTGTGAAACCTTTTTTAAATTTTTTCATCAGCTAAATGGATAAGTAATATAATTTAATAATAATGTTTTTTCGTCCATCAAGTAAGTTTGAATTTTTAATCTTCTTTTTCCACCAGAGTGGTCTTCAGAAATATAAGTTTTACCCACCCAGTATGCTGGATAAAATCTTGCATCCTTAAATGGTGTGCCTTGATAAACAGCACCAGCATCATTTGGTATTATTCTGCCGTTTTGTGTCCAAGGCTTGTACCAGCTATAACCTGTAATTACTGGATCTCTTAGCCCCAAACCTAAAAAGTGACCTTGGAGACTGGAAAAAGCAGAGCTACATCGCATTTTTTTTATTTGAAAAGTATTAGATGTTTTTCTCTCATATCTATCAATTTCTGCATTTCTTCCACCTAAAAGATAGCATTGAGCAATATCTGATTTGATTATATCTAGAACTTTACCATGATTAGATTTTATAACAGAATTTTTTGCAGCTTTAGTATAGCCATTATAAGCAACCATCCCCACAGCTGAAAGAATTCCAATGATAGCTACTACAACTAAAAGTTCTATTAGAGTGAAGGCTTTTTTTTTATAAGATATTAACATCCACTGACACGACCCATAAAGCTAATATTTTTTGCTGAGGTTACATATTTGTTAGTAGTTGGATCTAGAGTAACCACACTTACTTTGACTACACAATTAGATGTTGGATTACCGTCTATGATAATATAGCCCTCAGCAGCAGCTCCAGTTTTGGCACCCCAATACCAAGTTGCACTTTTTCCATCTACAGGATTTATGAAACCTGAGAAGTGATAATGATCCATGAACAGATGACCCATTGAATTAGTATTTTGATCTAAACACTTCCAAAATTTTAAAGAACCCCTTGGAGTTGTTCCATTAGATCTTAAGTTTGGACCACCATTTAAATCACAATCCATCGCTAACAATTCTATGTTTTTTGTAATAGTGTTAAAATTTTCTTGAATAGCTACTCGTTTTGTACTCTTAGTATACCCACTATAAGCAACCACACCCACTGCTGCGAGAATACCAATGATTGCAACAACCACT
>CAZFKZ010000092.1:0-3257 GCA_964519035.1 uncultured Rhodobacterales bacterium
GATATATTCATCATCAAAAGTTTAATATTGAAGGATTAAGAATGTCCCAATATGCGACATTCAAAGAGAACTCTGATGGTTCAATTGAGATGTTACCTTTAGATACTCATTTATTTGTAAATGGGGCTGCAAGTGATGAACATAACGAAAAGTTAATAGATATGTCTGAGAAGACTTGCTATCTTCATGCAACATTAAGTAATGCATTAGAACCTAATATAAATATTAATTTTAACTAAGGAGTTACTTATTATGAGAACTAAAAGAGATAATCAACAATGGATGTTAGATTTAGCATTAAATATGCGTGGAAGGGTTCAAAATTTTGAAAGAGATGAATGGGAAACGCCTAGTAGAGCTCATAATTATAGAATGCTTCCAAAAATGTGGCGTAAAAAAGCTGAGCATGATGAAGCTTTAGCAAAGCAGGCAGAAAAACAAGGTTTTTCAATGACTGCATTAGAACATTATGATCATGCAGTTGAAGCATATAGAATGGCACAACATCCTATTTTCTTTGATGATAATCCAGTTAAGATATATTTATGTAATAAACTTAAAGAAATGGTTGATAGACGATCAGCTATTTCAAACTATCCTATTGAAAGAGTTGAGGTACCATTCGATGATGGTAAAACAATTTCATGTTTACTTCATTTATTACCCGATAGAAGAAAAGCTCCGTGTGTAATATATGTTCCTGGAATGGATCAAACTAAAGAATACTTCCCTAAAGCTATGAATAATTTAGGTATTAATAGAGGTATGCACGTAATATCTATGGATGGTCCTGGTCAAGGAAATTCTAATATACAAAAAATTAGAGCTGTTGGTGATAATTATGAAAGAGCTGGAGCAGCTGTAATTGATTACCTTATGACTAGAGACGAAGTAGATTCTGATAAAATTGGAATATATGGAGTGAGTATGGGAAGCTATTGGTCCCTTAGGCTTGCTAGTTATGATCATAGACCAGCAGCTGTAGCAAGTGGAGTGGCTACTTTTAATCCTAATAATACAATATTTTCTGTTTCCTCTCCACGATTTAAACAAATGTTTATGTATATGGCTGGTATGGAAGATGAAGATGAATTTGATGCAATGGCAAATAAAATGACTGTTAAAGGTTATGCAGATAAGGTTAAGTGCCCAACATTGCTAGCTACAGGAGAGTTTGATCCATTATGTCCTCTTGAGGATGCTCTTGAAGTTTATGGTGATATAAAGTCTAGAAAAGAATTATGGGTTATTGAAGATCAATTTCATCCATTATGGAACATACCAAATTTAGGAAAATTAGATTGCCATCATTATATAATGGACTGGCTTGAAAGAGCATTGGTCCATGGAAAGACAAATAAAGAAAGAATTGCATATGTTACAAATAAAGGGGAGGGACCATTTTCAGACTGTGAATGGGACCCAACTATAAAACCAGGTGAAGCATATTTTTAATATTAAATAAATTCTTTCATTAAAGGAAACTCTTTAAAAAATAAATCATGATATTTTTGAGTAGTTTTCTTAAATTCAGTGAGTTGTGATAAAGAGAGTTTTGTAACTTTTACATTCTCTTTTTCCATTTTGTTCAAAAGAATGCCATCTTCTTTAGAAGCTAAATTTCTTTGAAAAACAACACTGTTTTCAGCAGATTTTTCTATTATGGATCTTTCTTGGTCACTTAAATTGTTTAAAAAATTTGTATTAATAGCAAAAATGCAAAATCCTATCATATGATTAGTTAAAGAAACAAATTTCTGTGTTTTATAAATTTCAAAATTCCAATAATTTGTTAATGGATTTTCTTGGGCATCAATTTTACCATCTTTAACCGCAATTTTAAAATCTCTAACGTCGAGAGGACTAGGTATAAAACCCATTGACTTAAATATATCAATATGAAGTTGACTAGGTGTCGTTCTAATTATTTGATTTTTACAGTCTTCAGGGGCCTTTATTTCTTTTACTTTTGAACTTAAATGTCTAACCCCATTGTCCCAAAAACCTAAAAGTGTTAGATTATTATTATTCATTTTCTCATTGATATAATTGAAGAATTTTTTATCTAATGTTTTGTAGGCGCTATTTCTATCTTTAAAAAGATAAGGTAAATCTAATAACTTAATTTCAGGTATAATTTTTTCATAATAACTAGACCATAAATAAGAAATATGAATATCTTCATTAATTGTTTTTTCTATTAGGCTAGATGCCATTTCACCTTTCAATGTAACATCCATCATAAAATCTATATCAAATGAATTATCTATATTATTTATGAAGCTTTTCATTGCTTGAGTATGTATCGATTGATGACCTTGATAACCAGCCAATTTAATTGTTTTTTTCAAAATAATTCTCGTTATTATAGTTATGTTTAAATATAATGATTATTATAATTGACTTTTTATTTAAATCAAATCATGGAGTTTAAATTGAATCAAACTTTTATAGACTTATCTTCTGAAATTTATCAAGGTTGTCCTACTTTACCTAACCATCCACATATGGTTTTAACAGAATTTCAATCACATAAAACAATTAGGCATGCAGATGGAGTTAACTTTTCATGTTCTTCTATGTTTATGTCTATGGGAGAGCATACAGCTACTCACGTTGATGCACCTTCTCATTTTGACCCAAATGATAATGCTCAGTCTATTGATGAAGTCCCATTAAAAAATTTCTTTACTGAAGGTATATGTTTAGACCTTTCCCATAAACCTTTAAAAAGTAATATAACAGTACAAGATTTAATAGACGCAGAGGAAAAATCAGGAGAAAAAATTAAATTAGGTGATACTGTTCTATTACATATGAACCATTATGAAAGAACTAAAAACACTCCTCAATTCCTTACAGATTTCCCTGGTTTGACAAAAGAATCTGCAGAATGGCTTGGAAATAAAGGTATTGTTAGCTTTGGCGTAGAAGCAGTTAGTCCTGGAACACCAGGAAAAAATAATTTTGAAGTCCATTTAGTTTGTAAAAATATGAAATTTACCCATATGGAGGGTTTAATTAATTTACATAAACTTGTTAATAAAGGAAGATTCCAATTTATAGGTTTTCCATTAAAGATTAGAGGAGGCACTGGAAGCCCAATTAGAGCTGTAGCAATTCTGAATGAGTAAAACCTATAATTTCATACCTTCAAATGGTTTGACATAGTGTCCTTCTTCAATAGTAATAAGATCAATTTTTTCTGGTTCATAGCCAAATGGTTTCATTAAGCTAGGTATTTCGTCAGTCATTAA
>CAZFKZ010000093.1:0-3227 GCA_964519035.1 uncultured Rhodobacterales bacterium
AAAGAGCAGCATCATCAAGATATACAGGAACAGATACTGATGCATTTGCTTACAGTAATGGAGGTGTTCCATCTGCACTTATCTCTCTTCCATTAAGATATATGCACACTACTGTTGAAATGGTACAAAAAGAGGATGTAGAAAATGTTATTAAACTTATTTATGAAACATTAAAGAATATTAAAGACAATGAAAGCTTTAGTTACTTTGATTAAAGTTTTATTTTTTGGACCCCCATATTGTATAAAGTGAATCCAAAAATATCTGAGTATTGTTCTATTGTCTTTGATAAAGGTGTACCTGAACCATGACCAGCATCTTTTTCTATCCTAATTAAAACTGGATTTTTACCTACATGTTTATCTTGAAGATGAGCTGCAAACTTAAAAGAATGAGCAGGCACTACCCTGTCATCATGATCTCCTGTTGTTATAAGAGTAGCTGGATATGATGTGTTTTCTTTTACATTATGAACTGGGGAATAATTCAACAAGTACTGAAACATCTCTTCAGATTCCTCTGATGTACCATAATCAAAAGCCCAACCAGCTCCAGAAGTAAATTTATGATATTTTAGCATATCTAGAACACCAACTGCAGGTAATGCAACTTTCATTAAATTTGGTCTTTGAGTCATAACAGCTCCTACCAATAAACCACCATTAGACCCTCCCCTTAAAGCTAAATATTGAGAAGATGTATAATCTGAGGATATAAGATATTCAGCTGCAGCAATAAAATCATCGAATACATTCTGTTTATTAAGCTTTGTTCCAGAGTTATGCCATTCTTTACCATACTCACCTCCTCCTCTTATATTAGGCACGGCATAAACTCCACCTAATTCCATCCAAACAGCATTTGGAACACTAAAACCTGGAGTTCTGGATATATTAAAACCTCCATATCCATAGAGTATAGTTGGGTTCTTGCCGTTTAAGACTAAATCTTTCTTATGAGTTATCATCATAGGTACATTTGTACCATCTTTTGATTTATAGAAAACTTGCTTAGAAGTATATTCAGATGAGTTAAATTCAATTTTAGGTTTCCAATATATATTATAACTTCCATTATCTGGATTAAATGAATATAGACTACCAGGGGTGTAATAATTAGAAAACGAAAAATATAACTCTTCTTGATCTTTTTCACCATAAAATCCACTAGCACTTCCAAGTCCAGGCAAATCTATTTTTCTAACTAGATCTCCATTATATTTATACTGACGAACCTCTGAAATTGCATCAACCAAATATTTTGCAAAAAAATATCCACTACCAGCACTTACTGAAAAAACATTTTTACTCTCTGGAATTACATCTTTCCAATTTTTTCTATTTAATTTATTTGCAGATGTTTTTACTAGTCTTTTATTAGGAGCATCATAGTTTGTAAAAATATAAAAGATGTCACCATCAGTATCTACTATGTTATCATCTGTTGATTCATCATCACTTATAGTCTGAATTTTTCCTGGATTATTAACCAAGTCTATCATAAATAATTTATTTCCATCAGTTAAATTTGAAGCAGAAATGAATAGGTAATTGTTATCGTCTGATACACTTCCTGAAACATACCTATACTTAAGTTTTTTATTACCAAAAACTATTTTATCAGATTCCTGTACTTCTTCTAATTGGTGATAATAAAGCTTATGTCTATCTGTATAATCTGTAAGTTCACTACCCTCAGGTTTATCATAAGAAGAATAGTAAAACCCTTCATTACCCTTCCACGAAACACCACTAAACTTAATATTTGTAAGAGTGTCTCCGATTATTTGTTTTGTATCAGTATTCATTACTATTGCTTTTCTCCAATCACTACCTCCTTCAGAGATTAAGTATGAAAGAAATTTACCATCATTTGAAAAGTAAAGTCCCGTAAGTGAAATTGTTCCATCATCCGAGAAGCTATTTGGGTCTAGAAAAACCTCTTCATCTAAATCTGAATTAACTTTTTTTCTATAGACTACATATTGATTTTGCAGACCATCATTTTTATAATAATAAATATAATTACCTCTATAAAATGGGCTAGCTTGTTTCTTATAATTCCATATTTTTGTTAATTTTTTTTTCAACTTATCTCTATATGGAATCGAATTTAAATAATCAAAAGTTACTTCATTCTGGCTATCAACCCAGTTCATTGTATTTGATGAAAGGTCATCTTCAAGCCATCTATATGGATCTTCTATATCAGTTCCAAAATATGTATCAACCATTACTTTTTTTTCAGTTAATGGATAATTAATATCCGTAGATGTGTTACAGGAAATAACTAGAAGTGTAGATAAAGCAAAAAAGAATTTATTCATAGTTTTATTTTAATAGCAAATTATTGATTTTTTTAATTAATGAAGGTCCTTTATAGATAAAACCAGTGTACAACTGGACAAGATCAGCTCCACATTTAAATTTCTCTATAGCATCTTCTGCACTCATAATACCACCCACTCCAATTATTGGATAATTTTTATCTAAATTTTTTCTAAGGTATTTTATAATCTCATTACTCTTTTCATTTAGTAATTCTCCACTTAAACCTCCGGTTTCATTTTTATGTTTTGACTTTACCATATCTCTTGAAATAGTTGTATTTGTTGCTATGATACCGTCTATTTTAAGTTCAGAAACTAATGAAATTATATCATCAAGTTCATTTTTTTCAAGATCAGGAGAAATTTTTAATAACATCGGCTTTTTTGAAGGCTTGTTATTATTGTAGTTAATTAAATTTTCAAGCAAAGGCTTTAATAATTCCTTATTATGGAACTGTCTTAGATTTTTTGTATTGGGAGAACTTATATTGATAGCAAAATAATCAACAGAATCATGAAGTCCATCAAGACATTTTAGATAGTCTTTATATCCATCTTTATTTTCAGTAAAAACATTCTTACCAATATTAGCACCAATTATAACATCTCTTTTTTTCCTAAGATTTTTTTTGATTACTTCTAGACCTTTATTGTTAAATCCAAGCCTGTTAATTAAAGATTTATCCTCAATTAATCTAAATACTCTTTTTTTTGGGTTACCTGGCTGAGGTAAAGGTGTCACAGTTCCAATCTCTATGAAACCAAAACCAAAATTTGAAAACTCATTATAGCATTCAGCATTTTTATCAAACCCTGCAGCTAAACCTACTGGATTTTTAAATTTTAAACCAAATAGATTTCTTTCTAGTGATTGATTATTAACAAGGAAAAAATAACG
>CAZFKZ010000094.1:0-3154 GCA_964519035.1 uncultured Rhodobacterales bacterium
GAACAATCATTAGAAATAATAGATTTATCAACTAT
The DNA here is from genome assembly GCA_964519035.1 of uncultured Rhodobacterales bacterium. Taxonomy (GTDB): domain Bacteria; phylum Pseudomonadota; class Alphaproteobacteria; order Puniceispirillales; family Marisalimonadaceae; genus CAJJBL01. The sequence continues at coordinate 36 of CAZFKZ010000094.1, forward strand.
TACAATTACTGATGAACTAAAAACAATACTTCCTTCTAATTATATTAACATGAACTTTATTGCCCCTTTTAAGATTGACGGCAATACTCTTCATATTGCAATACCAGACAGTTCTAAATTAAGTTTGATGAGAAATCTAAAAACTATTACTAAAAAAGAAATTGAACTACATGGCGCAAAGGTTACACAAATTTCTGATTTCATAGTGGCAATATCTAAAGATGGTGAAACATCGATAAAAAATATTCGAGAAGCTAATGCTTCTGAGGAAAAAGTTAAAACTTTTGATTATGATGTTGATGAAAGTGCTGAACTGTTAGATGAAAGTCAAGAAGAAGAGATTGAGGCAATTGAAAACGAGTCTGATGTTATTAAATTTAGTACAGCAGTAGTTGCAGAAGCAATTAAATCAGGTGTTTCTGATATTCATATTGAGCCATTTAGATTTTCATCTAGAGTAAGATATAGAACTGATGGTATCTTGGCAGAGCAAACACATTTTGCAAAATTTTTACATTCAAATTATGGCGCTGTAGTTACTCGTTTTAAAATTATGGGTAAACTAGATATTGCTGAAAGAAGATTGCCACAAGATGGAGCTATTCCTTTCAAAATAGATGGAAAAGTAATTGACCTTCGTCTTTCACTTTTACCCACAGCCACTAATGAGAGAATAGTAATGAGGGTTCTAAACAAAGATGCAGGTGACATTAGTTTAGAGCAATTAAATTTTGAAGAGCAAGATTTGAAAAATTTAAGAAAAGCAATTCATGGTACACAAGGCCTTGTTTTAGTCACTGGACCAACTGGATCTGGTAAGACAACAACTCTTTACAGTATTTTAAAAGAAGTATCAAAACCACATCTTAATATTTTAACAGCTGAAGATCCTGTTGAGTATGAATTAGATGGAGTAGGCCAAGTTCAAATTAAAGATGATATTGGTTATGATTTTCAAAGAGCCTTGAGATCTTTTTTAAGACAAGACCCTGAAATTATTCTTATTGGTGAGATGAGGGATAAAGAAACAGTAGACATTGGTTTGAAAGCTGCATTAACGGGTCACTTAGTTTTTAGTACACTTCACACAAATGATGCCCCAAGTTCAATTACTAGACTTCAAAACATGGGAACACCCGATTATTTAATTAGTGCGGCAGTTACTTTGATTTTAGCTCAAAGATTAGCAAGAAAAACTTGCCCAAATTGTAGAATTCCAGATGAGGATATTACCCCTAAAGCTTTAGCTGAGTTTGGTTTTACTATTGAGGAAGCTTCAAGAGCAAAAGTCCAAAAAGGAAAAGGTTGCAGTGAATGTAAAGACTCAGGATATAAAGGCAGAATGGGTGTCTATGAAATCTTAAGTGTTTCAAAACCAATCAAAGAAGCAATTCTAAGAAAAGCAACTACACCTGAAATAAAAGAGATTGCTATTAAAGAAGGTTTTAGAACTTTACAAGATATGGGACGTGAAATGATTTTAACAGGTGATTTAAATTTTAGAGAATACGATAGGGTTCTTTCTACAGAAGGTTAAATTAAATGTCTTCAGAAACTTATACATACAAAGGTATTTCCGCAGGTAAATATATTGAGGGCGAAATTGAAGCCATCAACCTGGATGAAGCATCTTACAAATTAAAAGAGCAAAAAGTAATCATAACCAATTTAGCAAAAACTAAAAAAAAGAAAGTTGCAGCTGCTAAAGAAAAGAAAAAAGGTGGTGGATTTTCTTTTGGAAAGAAAAAAGTAAATCCTGTAGACGTTATGATGTTCTCTAAGCAATTTGCAACAATGGTTAAAGCAGGCTTACCTATTTTAAATACACTTGGGATGTTAAGAGATCAAATCGAACACCCAACATTAAAAGAAATTATTGAAGAAATCAGAAGAAATCTTGAGGGTGGTATAACACTGTCTAAGTGTTTTGAGAGATACCCAAAAATTTTTGATAATATTTACATCAACCTTATTAAAGCGGGTGAGGCTAGTGGTAAATTAGATGATTTTTTACTTAAACTAGTAGTTTCACTTGAAAAAAGAGAAAAGGTAAAAAAGAAAATTAAAGGAGCTTTAATGTATCCAGCGGTAATGTTTTTTACAGCAATTACAGTTATGGTGTTTATGTTAATTAAAGTGGTACCTATTTTTGCTGAAATGTATCAAGGAATGGGAGTGCCATTACCAGCTTCAACTGCAGCCATCATGTCTGCTAGTAATTTTATGAGAGGATCTGGTGGAGGGACATTGGCAATAGTGTGTATTGTTGGATATATATCATTTAAAGTGGCAACGACAAAATCTGCTGCAATTAGATATAAATGGCATCAACAAGTTTTAAAAATGCCGGTCTTTGGTGACATGATCTTAAAATCTCTGATTGCTAGAATTTCTTTGATAATGGGAAACTTAAGTGCGGCTGGTGTAAATCTTTTAGAAAGTATTGAGATTGCAAAATCTGTTAGTAATAATGATGTTGTAACCAGAGCTTTAGAGAATGTTAAAAAGGGAGTTTTTTCAGGTGATACCTTAACAAAACTTTTTATGAGAGAACCAATTTTCCCCCCAACATTTAGTCAGCTTATTTCTGTTGGTGAACAAACTGGAAACTTAGATGAAATGTTTAATTCTGTATCAGGTTATTATGAAGAAGAATTTGATACTGCTGTTGATAATATGTCGAGTTTGATTGAACCAATTATGATTGTATTTATGGGAACAATGATTGGTGGGTTAATGATCGCGATGTATTCTCCTATCTTTAATGTTGGATCTATTATTGGAAGTTAAAACTTTTAATTAAAACTTTTAGTAAGTATTAAATGGTTTACCCAATTAATTTTAGTAGTCTTAAACACAACTTCATCCATTATTTGTCCAATAAAAAAAGTTCCAAGTCCACCAGCCTTGATATCATCTAAATCTCTAGGTTTTATATTTGAAGGAACTACGGGTTTACCCTTGTCCATTAATTCCATTGATAAAACATTATCTTCAAACTTAATTATAATTTTCATTTCATCTTGTGTTGGTTGATTATTATAACCATGTTTAACTATATTTTGAGCTGCTTCTGCAAGTGCAAGAACTAAATCTTCAGTATCTTTTTCTAAAACTGA
>CAZFKZ010000095.1:0-3061 GCA_964519035.1 uncultured Rhodobacterales bacterium
GCGCCAACAACTGCAATATTATAAGTCATTAATTTGTTAATTCCTCTAATTTTCTTAATACTATATCCATCATTCCTTTAGTTCCTACTTTTTCTCTACCGTCTGCCATTATATCTGCCGTTCTGGGACCAGCTTCTAAAGCTTGCGATACTGCTTTATCTATTAAATCAGCTTCATCTTTCATATCAAATGAATACCTTAACATCATTGAAAAACTTAATAATTCGGCTAAAGGATTTGCCAGCCCTTTTCCTGCTATATCTGGAGCAGAACCATGAACAGGCTCGTACATTGCAAATCTTTTTCCAGTATCCTTATCAATAGAACCTAAACTAGCTGAAGGCAGCATTCCTAATGAACCAGTTAACATTGCTGCACAGTCTGATAGAATATCACCAAATAGGTTATCAGTTACAATAACATCGAATTGCTTTGGTTCTTTCACCAACTGCATAGCACAATTATCAGCATACATATGAAACATCTCTATTCCATGACCTTCTCTATTATGAAGGTCTGTCATTACTTCTCGCCAAAGAACTCCAGACATCATAACATTGGCTTTTTCTACCGAAGTTACTTTACTGCCCCTGGCTTTAGCTAAATCAAAAGCTACTCTGCCTATTCTTTCAATCTCAGGTGTAGTGTAAAGATTAGTATCGTAGCCTTTTTTTACTCCTGTTTTTACTTCTTCTATGCCCCTTGGTTCAGCAAAATATATACCACCAGTAAGTTCTCTTAATATTAGAATATCTAGTCCAGATATAATCTCTGGTTTAAGTGACGATGCATCAACTAAAGCAGGAAAAACCACCGCAGGTCTCAAATTAGCAAATAAGTCCATTTCTTTTCTTAATTTTAACAAACCATTTTCAGGTCTTTTTTCAAAATCCACCCCATCATACTTTGGGCTACCAACCGCACCAAACAATACGGCATCAGCTTCCATTGTATCTACAAGTGTTTCGTCAGTTAAGGGTGTTCCATATTTATCATACGAAGCGCCTCCAACTAGACCTTCTTTAATATTAAAACTAATAGTTTTATTTTTAGCTAGCCAGTCCACAACCCTTAATGTCTCTTTAACCACTTCTGGTCCAACACCATCACCTGGCAAAATCATTAAAGTTCTATTTGAAGTCATCTTAAATTTCCTTTATTAAAAATATTTTATAACCAAGGTCTGTCATTTTCCATCTCAACTTCAAAATCATCTATTTTTTTTGATTTTTCGAGGGTAATGCCTATGTCATCTAAACCTTCAAGCAAACATTTTTTTCTAAAAGGATCTAATTCAAATTTAATTACGGCTCCATTAGGCCTTCTGATTTCTTGAGAAGGTAGGTCAATTTCTAGCTCTGGATTTTCTTTATCTTTTGCATCTGCCATTAGAGCTTCACGTTGTTCAGCTGTAACTTGAATGGGTAAAAGACCATTTTTAAAAGAATTGTTGTAAAAAATATCTGCAAAAGATGTTGATATTATACATTTAATTCCAAAGTCAGATAGAGCCCAAGGAGCATGCTCTCTACTTGACCCACAACCAAAGTTGTCACCTGCAATTATTATATTGCTTGATCTATAAGCATCTTGGTTTAAAACAAAGTCTTTTTTTTCTGATCCATCATCATTAAATCTCATTTCATCAAATAAATGTTTACCTAAACCAGTTCTTTTAATAGTTTTAAGAAATTGTTTAGGTATGATTTTATCAGTATCAATATTAATAAAATTAAATGGTGCAGCAATACCTTTTAAATTAATAAATTTTTCCATTTTGTGCCCTCATTGAAAATTTAAATAATCTCATTGGAGTCAGTTAGTTTTCCTGTTAAAGCAGATGCAGCTGCAATTTGAGGGCTAACCAAATGTGTTCTGCCACCTTTACCTTGTCTTCCTTCAAAGTTTCTATTAGAAGTGCTTGCACATCTTTCACCTGGCTCCAGCTTATCTTCGTTCATTGCAAGGCACATCGAACACCCAGGTTCTCTCCAGTCAAAACCTGCATCTGAAAAAATAGTATCCAAGCCTTCTTCTTCAGCCTGATTTTTTACAAGACCAGAACCAGGTACTACCATTGCACGAATACCTTGCTTAACTTTTTTCCCTTTTATAACTTCTGCGGCAGCTCTTAAATCTTCTATTCTTGAGTTAGTGCATGAACCTATAAAAACTGTATTAATTTCAACATCAGAGATTTTTTGACCTCCAGTTAATCCCATATAATCAAGAGATCTTTCAACTTTTTCACGCGTGTCGTCATCTTTTATTTTTGTTGGATCTGGGATAAACCCATCAATAGAAACTACATCCTCAGGACTTGTCCCCCATGTTATAGTTGGCTTTATTTCATTTGCATTGATAGTTACTTTAGTATCGTAAAAAGCGTCAGGGTCTGAAGGTAAAGATTTCCACCATTTTAGAGCAAGGTCCCAGTTTTTATCACTAGGAGACATTGGCTTACCGTATAGATATTCAAACGTTATATCATCTGGAGCAACCATTCCAGCTCTGGCGCCAGCCTCTATTGACATATTACAAACAGTCATTCTTCCTTCCATAGATAGCTTTCTTATAGCTTCTCCAGAATATTCAATGACATGACCTGTTCCACCTGCTGTTCCAATCTTGCCTATAATAGCTAAAACCAAGTCTTTGGCAGAAACTCCTTGTTGAAGTTCACCTTCAACATTCACAAGCATATTTTTAGCAGGTTTTTGGATTAAGGTTTGTGTTGCTAAAACGTGTTCAACCTCAGATGTACCTATTCCAAATGCCAATGCTCCAAAAGCTCCATGAGTGGCAGTATGACTATCTCCACAAACAATTGTCATTCCTGGTTGAGTAAAACCCTGTTCTGGACCAATAACGTGGACTATACCTTGTCTAACATCCATCATATTGAAGTAGGGCACACCAAACTCGGCTACATTTTTATCTAATGCTTCAACTTGAATTCTAGATTCTTCATCTTCTATGCCACCTGATCTATCTGAAGTTGGCACATTATGATCTGCAACTGCTAATGTACGTTGAGGAGAACTAACTTTTCTACCAGACA
>CAZFKZ010000096.1:0-3035 GCA_964519035.1 uncultured Rhodobacterales bacterium
CTCCCTTTAACGATTTAGCAAACCGGCGCCTTCAGCCACTCAGCCATCCCTCCGCGGATACGTTATATACCTAGAGAAGCCTAATTCACGCCGTATGCATCTTTGTATTACGCAAATGTAATATATATTTCAAGTTTTAATTTTTTGCATTATATCTAAGTAAATTATAACGATTATCATTATTATTTAAATTGTGCTTTATTATTTTAAATATTAATAGTCAGTCTAATGTGATAAAAATTATATTTAATTTAAGGGTGTTAAATGGACTTGTTGTCAGGAATGAGAGTTTTTGTTAAAATAGCCGATCAAGGCTCGCTTGCAAAAGCAGGAAGAGAGCTTGGTTTATCTCCTTCTGTCGTTTCCAAAAGTATTTCAGCTCTTGAAGATAGATTAGGGGCTAGGCTATTAAATAGAACAACCCGATCAGTCTCATTGACTGAAGTTGGGTTTGCTTATCTTGATAGGGCTAGAAGAATTATCGGTGACGTTGACGAAGCAGAAGCGGCTGTATCCAGCGCAACAAACGCTCCTCGTGGTCACTTAAGGATTACCGCACCAAGTACATTTTCATATAGGCATGTAGCTCCTCATCTTCCACTTTTTAGAGAACGGTTTCCTGAAGTTGAAATTGAAATGATTGTCTCTGACAATGAATTAGATTTGATTGATAATAATATTGATCTTGGAATTAGAATAGCTCTGATGAAGGACTCATCCTTAATTGCCAGAAAACTTGCTCCTAACCCAAGAACTTTATTTGCATCTCCTGGATATATTAAAAAAAGGGGTAAACCAAAACATCCTGATGATTTAGTGAATCATGAAATAATTACATTTAGAAATGGAAGTCCGTATAACGATTGGCATTTTCTTATTGATGGAAAAATTCGATTAATACATGCAAAGGGAATGTTACAACTAAACCATGGTGATGCTATTCTTAGATCGGCTATGAATGGAGGAGGCCTTGCTATGCTATCCAGATATGTTGTTGGAAGGCATTTAGCTGCTGGTACGTTAGTCTCTGTTCTAGACGAGTATGTCCAGGAAGACTACCCCATCTATGCAGTGTATCCAAGTGGTAAACATCTTTCTCCAAAAGTAAGAGCATTTCTTGACTTTTTAATAGAAATTTATGGTCCAGTGCCTTACTGGGATGAAGCTGGAGACCATAATTCTGACGCTGCTAAAAGAACAGTAATTTAGTTTAAACGTTCTGCCCTGCGACAAATCCTGATGACCAAGCCCATTGAAAGTTATGCCCACCTAGATGACCAGTAACGTCTAGGACCTCACCAACAAAAAATAATCCTGAATGATCTATGCATTCCATTGTCGAAGAAGAAATAGCTTTAGTGTCAATTCCCCCAAGAGTTACTTCAGCTGTTTTATAACCCTCAGTACCAGTTGGAAAAACTAACCAATTATTGACAAAATCAGATAATTTTTTAAGCTTAGCATTTGAAGCTTCCCCAATTTTATCATTAATTGATAATTTTTCACAAATAGCAAATGCAAGTTTATTTGGAAGATAATCCGATAAAATATTAGACAAATTTTGTTTTGGATTATCAACACGTCTTTGCTTTAATGTTTTTCCTAGATCAACATTAGGTAGTAAGTTAATACTAATTGGTTTGCTATGTTTCCAATAAGATGAAATTTGTAAGATTGAGGGACCGCTTATACCTCTATGAGTAAAAATCAATCCTTCTTCAAAAACTGTTTTATTTATTTTAACAGATGCATTCACCGACACACCTGCTAGAGATTTACAAAATTGAAGTTCTTTTTCTTGGAAAGTTAAGGGTACTAATGCAGGTGATAAGTCATTTACCTCTAAGTTAAACTGTTTAGCTATTTTATAACCAAAGTCAGTTGCACCTATTTTAGGAATTGACAATCCTCCTGTGGCTATTACTAAAGCTTTGGAGTTATAATTGCCCTTGTTTGTATTTACAGTATAGGAAGTTTCTTTTTTAAATAAATTAATTACCTTAGTCTCTGTATCAATTTTAACTTTTTGCTCTAAGCATTCTGCAACTAACATATCTATAATTTCTCTAGCAGATGTAGTACAAAATAGCTGGCCTAATTTTTTTTCATGAAACTTAATATTATGTTTATTTATTAGATCTATAAAATCATTTTGAGTATATTTTGCAAAAGCAGATTTACAAAAATGTTCATTGTTAGATAAGAAATTACTTGGATTACTATATAGATTAGTGAAGTTACATCTACCGCCTCCAGAAATTCTTATTTTTTCAGCTAATTTTGAGGAATGTTCAATAAGCCATACTTTTTTTCCTCTTTTACCAGCTTCGATTGAGCACATTAATCCAGCAGCACCAGCACCAATAACTATAACATCGTAATTATTATTCATTTTAAACTATCAAATTTATTATTAGGAATAATTTTAAAGAAATTTTATTAAAGCTCTTCAAAAGGTTTGCTTTACATTATTGATATTGAAGACTAAAAGAACAGTCTAGTTATTTATTAAATAAATTTGAAATATAATTTTAATATTTTTAGCTTTTTATTTCTTTTTTTAAACTCTGAAAGCACATTATGTTAGAAACATCTTCAATTCCTAGTGCAATTATAAATGCAATGCAGGATAAGGGTTATGAAAAATTAACGCCTGTTCAAGAAGAAGTGGGAAAAAAAGAATATGCAGGTTCCGATTTACTAGTTTCAGCCCAAACAGGTTCAGGTAAAACCATCGCTTTTGGAATAGCTATTGTAGATAATTTAACGGTTGATAATCAAGCATTCAAAACTCCTAAATCACCTGAAGCGCTTATTATTGTTCCAACCAGAGAATTAGCTTTGCAAGTTAAAAATGAATTGAGTTGGTTGCTGGCTTCATCAGACGCCAAAATTGTTTCTTGTGTTGGTGGTATGGATATCAGAACTGAAAGAAGAAATCTAGAAACAAAGCCTAATATTGTTGTTGGAACTCCTGGTCGATTAAAAGATCATATAGAAAGAAATTATTTTAATGTTTCTAATATTAAAACTGT
>CAZFKZ010000097.1:0-3032 GCA_964519035.1 uncultured Rhodobacterales bacterium
AAGAAATTAGTTGGCTTAGAATTAGTCGGGCATGAACCTGCTGCGCACGGTGACAGTGTTTATATAGGTCGGGGACAAGTAGGAATAATAACTAGTGGGATGTTATCTCCTATACTTGGAAAAAATATTGCGCTATGCCGAATTGATGTTAAGTATTCTGAAATTGGAACTGAAGTAGAAATTGGAAAAATAGATGGTCACCAAAAAAGAATTATTGCGAAAGTTGTGCCATTTCCATTTTACGATCCAACAAAATCTAGAGTTAGAGCTTAAATATGCCAGATAAAAAAAAAAGTCTTTTAGACTTTTGGGAAGATCAAGTAAAAAAATCTCACACTTCAAGTAATTATTTTTTTAGAAAATCACCCTCTCATTATCATATGATGCTACTTGTCATGTCAGCATACAAACTTAATAAAAAACTTTCGGTAGAAGAATTAAAGACTAGACTTTTTAAAACCTCTCGACCAAAATCAGCTTTAATCATTAATGAAGCTTGTGAGAAAGGATTCTTTCTTTTAGAAAAAACTTCAACTGATCAGCGAATAAAAAATATTCGACCAAGCGAATCTTTTGTTAGAGAATTTAATGATTATTTGGATACACTTAAAAACATAAGTTATTAGCAGTTTATTCAACAATTCTAATAAATTCATATTTTTTATATATAAATTTTAGTTATAAAAATAATTATATTAATTGCCTTTTAAGAAAAATAGTATTTTCTTATGTCAACTTTACCAAGTAAAGCAAAAGTAGTTATAATTGGTGGTGGTATCCATGGACTAAGTACGGCTTGGAAACTTTCAGAAACTTATAAAAATCCTGGCGATATAGTAATTCTAGAAAAAAAAGATACGGCCGCAGGTGCTAGTGGAATAGCTTGTGGAGTTATAAGAAATAATTATTTTCAACCAGCTATGAGAGAATTAATGGCGCATTCTGTTTCCGTATGGGAAAGCGATCCAAAAGCATGGAAGTATAATGCTGTTGGTTATTTGCAAATATCTCCTGAAGTTATGCACGAAGATGTTGCTACAATATATGAGCAACAAAAAGCAATTGGATATGAATCAGAATTTATAGAAGGTGAAAAAGAATGTACTAAATATATGAAGGGTATGTTTGATGATTGGCAAGCAACAGGAATTACATCTGTATTACATGAAAAAAAGGGTGGCTATGCATTTAATAAAGCTTCAATAAAAGCTCTGGAAGAAAAATCTAATACAAATGGAGTTAATATAATTAAAGGTGTGACAGTTACAGGCTTCAAAAAAAGTAATGCTAGCAAATCAGTTACTGGCGTTGAGACAGACAAAGGAATTATTGAGTGCGATCAAGTAGTAGTTGGCGCTGGTCCTTGGGTTAGAGATTTTTGGAATATGTTAGAGCTTCCAAAAGTTGCTAATATTAAAGGACAAGATGGAAAATTTCATAAAGAAGATATGTGGAAATATTGGATGTTACAAGAAGGTGTTATTGGAGTAGATAAGGATTTTTTAAAAATGAATGACGGTGGCCAACCTCCAGTAATGCACGTTGATTCAACTGCTCCATTATATTCTGATACAACTAAAAAATTAATTACAGATGAGCTTTGGGGAATTTATTACAAGCCAGATATTGAAGGTCTTGGTGTTCAAGGAGGAACATCTCCATACATAGTAGATAAGCATTTTGATAAAATAAACATTGATCCCTATGGAATAGATTCACCTGAGTTTCAAACTACAGAATCATTTAATGATATGTGGTGTTCAGCCTTAGCACATTGTCATAAAAGATTTGAAGGTAAATCAAATTTATATAGAAAAGGACCTTCGGGTGGTCTTGGATGTATGACTCCAGATAATTTTCCTATCTTTGATAGATTTTTAGAAAATGTATACATGATCGCAGATGCTAATCATGGATACAAAATGATTGGCGTAGGTGAGCTTGTTGCAAAAGAAATTCTTGGAACTGAAAGTGATTTATTAAAACCGTTTAGATTCAACCGTTACGAGAAAGGTGAACTTCACCCTACTTCGAACAGTCCGTTCCCTTGGAGTTAAACTTCAAGTCTAGACACTAATAAATTTTTCAGTTACGTTTGAGTATAAAAAAAATTCATTAGGGGGAGAGATAATGACTGATTTAGAAAAGCACGTTAATCAACCAGGTAGAGCCAAACTAGTAAAACAAGTTAGAGCTAAAATTAATGAGCTTGGTGTTGAATATATTTTTTTTCAATTTATTTCTGTTACTGGAAGAGTTGTGGGTAAAGGAATTCCCACAGACCACTGGGAAAGAACTTGTGAAAAAGGTTTTCAGTTAGTTTACGGAGCAACAGCCAACTTATTTACTGACCGTCACGGTGCTTATATTGGGTACGGACCAGAAGCAAAAGAATTGGTTGGTATACCTGATCCAGAAACTTTTTGTCAGCTTCCGTGGGATAAAAAAGTTGCAAGAGTATTTGTCACTTGTTTTAGAAATAGAGAAGAGAGAGATAATCCAGGAGCTCATTTAACATCAGATTGTCGTGGGAATTTAAGAATACATGCACAAGAATTTAAGAAAAAACATGGTTACCAATTAAGAGTTGGGACAGAGCCAGAGATGATGTGGTTGACTAAAAATGAAGATGGGACACCTACTGGCAAAGGTTATTCTAAACCTTACTGTTATCATATTGACCAATTTGAATCGTTAAGACCTGTGTTTATGAAGGTTTTTGAATATGCAAGAGCAATGGGTTTTGACATGATTCAAGGTGATCATGAAGATGCACCAGGTCAATTAGAGTTAAACTGGATGTATGATGATGTTTTAAGAAATGCAGACAGGCTTTCAACCTATAGACAGATTTGTGCACAAGTTGCTAGAGAGTTTAATTTAATAGCTTGTTTTATGACAAAACCTTTTATGGGTGTGTCTGCAAGTGGTTGTCATACAAATATGTCTTTGTGGAAGGGTGGAAAAGATAAAATTAATAAACTATCTCATAAATCTATACCAGCCATGGATGATGTGTTCACTTATGTTGA
>CAZFKZ010000098.1:0-3008 GCA_964519035.1 uncultured Rhodobacterales bacterium
TTATTAGATTTAATTATTGAACATGTTAAACCTGATGCGCTTGATAAAACCAAACCTTTTGCCATGCTATCTACTTTGTTATATGCAGATAGTTTTTTAGGTAGAAGTTTAGTTGGAAAAATATCTCAAGGTACAGCAAAAGCCAATCAACCCATCAAAGCAATAAATCTTAAAGGTGAAAAAGTTGACGAAGGTAGATTAACCAAAATTTTTAGATATGAAGGAACAAAAAAAGTACCTATCGAAATCGGTGAAGCAGGAGATATTGTTATAATTGCTGGTTTAGAAAAAGCTAATGTGGCAGATACTATTTGTGATCCTGAAGTAAATGATCCTATTCCTGCAACACCAATAGATCCACCAACTATGTCTATTACAATAAGTGTGAATAGTTCTCCGTTAGCAGGAACCGAAGGGAAAAAACTAACAAGTACTCAAATCAGAGATAGATTAGTTATGGAAGCTCAAAACAATGTTGGAATTAGTTTTTCTCAAAATTCAAATGTAGATTCTTTTGTGATTAGTGGTCGAGGTGAATTAATGCTTGAAATATTGCTTACACAAATGAGACGTGAAGGTTTTGAAATGACTGTCAGCCCTCCAAAAGTTTTATACCAACAAGATGAAGATGGACATAAACTAGAACCAATCGAAGAGATTACAGTTGATCTAGATGAAGAGTTTTCATCTAAGATAATTGATTCCATGAATAGAAGAAAAGGTAAATTGCTTGAATTAAAAGATACAGGGAAAGATAAAAAAAGATTGATCTTTCATGCACCAACAAGAGGGTTAATGGGATACACAAGTAGGTTTTTAACATTAACAAAGGGAACCGGTGTTATTAATAGACTGTTTCATGGTTTTGGAAAATTCGAAGGTGAAATGGATGGAAGAAAAAATGGTGCTTTAATTTCAATGTCTAATGGTAAAGCTGTTGCATTTGCAATATTTAATCTACAGGCTAGAGGTGAAATGTTTGTTACTCATAATGATCCTGTTTACGAAGGTATGATCGTTGGATTAGCTCCAAAAGCTGGTGACATGATAATTAACGTTATGAAGGGTAAACAGTTAACAAATATGAGAACTCAAGGTACAGATGAAAACGTAGTGCTTACTCCAGTTAGACAAATGTCAATTGCTGAACAGCTTAGTATGCTTAACACAGATGAGGCTCTAGAAATCACTCCTAAATCACTTAGATTAAGAAAAGCAATTCTAAATCCTAATGATAGAAAAAAAAATGAGAAGTCAGGGACACCACTTTAATTAAAAGTTTTTCCCACTAAAAACAAACTTAAAGCTACACAAGGTCCAATTCCAAAAGCAAATAATAAAGTTCCAACACCTACTGTTCCACCTAAGTACCAACCAATACTCATTACAGTGATTTCAAGAAAAGCTCTTACAACAGCAATAGGTAAATTTGTTTTTTTTTGTAAGCCTATCATCAAACCATCTCTTGGTCCTGGTCCTAAATTTGCAACTAAATAAATTCCCCCACCCAGTCCAACTGTAACTACTGCAACAGCTCCTAATAAAACTTGATTAATATAATGTTCTGGAGTTGGGACATGCCTTATACAAACATCAATTATTAGTCCAATAATCAAAGCATTTAAAATTGTACCTATTCCTGGTTTCTGTTTAAGTGGAAACCATAAAAATAAAACTGCTATACTTATAAAAATTGTTATTAAACCAACAGAAAAACCTATATTTAAAAATAAACCCTGAGCTAATACACTCCAGGGTGAAGCACCAGATGCAGAAACAATTAAAAGCCCCTCACCTAATCCAAAAATAATTAATCCAAGACAAAGAAAAAAAGAAGTTGAAAATTTAGGTTTTAAATTTAATGGTTTATCTGAACTCCATGATACTTTTGGTATATTCTTAATTTTTAAAAACATTTTTTAATAAATTACTTCTTTTAAATTTAAAGTCTATTAAAGTAATTATTTTATGAAAAAATTTTTATTATTAATATTTTTCTTAACGTATTCATTTAATGGTGCTGCACATATGGCTCACTATAGTAAATTTAATAAAATTGAGATGGAAATTTTAAGAGATGGAGAAGTTATTGGTTATAATTATTATTTTTTTAAAAAAGATAAAGATAATACAACTGTCACGAATCAATTAAAATTTACAGTTAAACTATTTGGTGCAACTATTTTTGAAATTGAAGGATATGGTGAAGAAAAATACATTAAAGATAAATTAGTTTCATTTAGCTCAAAAACTCTTCAAAATAATAAAGATAAATATGTAGAACTCAAATTAAATGAACAAAAAAATGGGTATGATATCAAGGGTTCTTCTTACACGGGTAAAGCGTCTTTAAATAATGTAATTGGAAATTGGTGGAGCCATAAAATACTTCAATCAAATACTCAAATAAGCCCAATATCTGGGAGTATTAAGGAGCAGGTAGTCACATTTGTTGGTAAGGAAAAACTAGAACTTTATGGTAAATCATACGATGTTGAACATTTTAAATTAAGATCAAAAGACATGTCTATACCAAAAGATAAAAGGTTAAATTTTGATGTTTGGTTTAATAAAAAAAATTCATTAATATTAAAAGTTACTTATTCAAGAATGGGTAATTGGGAATATAGAGTTAAAAATTTTGAATAAATTTACTTTTTTATTTTCTTATGAAGATCATTAGCACTTATCCATCCAGACTCCAATCTGGGACCAACAAACCAATCTGCACAAACTCCTAAACCTAATGAAGAATTCCAATAACTTTTTATATTTAATACTTTTGAGTTTGATGAAAATTTCCATCCATGATTAAGAGAAAATAAAATTTTAGTTTTTTTAATTCCTGTAAGCTTAAAAAACTGATCAATAAGAATTTTAGAATTTAATTCTATATTTTCTCGATTTTTATTAATTCTTTTATTTGCCCAATCATATGTGCTTTGAAGTGTCCATAAATCTTGATTACTTTTAAATCTATTTTTACTATTTTCTTTAGCAGCCCAGCC
>CAZFKZ010000099.1:0-2994 GCA_964519035.1 uncultured Rhodobacterales bacterium
AACACAATCTTAAATCACCTCTTGAAGTAATTCTTAATCTGTTACATGTTTTACAAAAATCTTTAGAGTAAGGTGCGATTATTCCAAATTTACCTTTATATTCGGGATGCATATAGTTCAATGAGGGACCTGCATCTTTTCCATGTGTTTGATATATCCAATTATTTTTTTCTATATAATCTTTAAATATTTTGGAAGGAACATGATTTTTATTAAAATAATCTAAATTATCTCCAGTTTGCATTAATTCTATAAATCTAAAATCAATTTTATTTTCTTTTATAAAATTTCCAAATTTTTCAAAATCTTTATGCGTATCATTAATACCTTTAAGTAAAACTGCATTAACTTTTATATTTTTAAAGTCTAAGCTCTGTAAAATTTTTATTCCCTCTAAAATTTCTAAAAGTCTGTCATGACCAGTAAGTGTTTTAAACGTTTCTCTATCTAAGCTATCTATGCTTATATTAATTCCATCTAAGCCAGCATCATTTAATTGTTCAGCAATTTTGTTTAATTGGTAGCCATTAGTGGTCATTGTTACTTTGGGAATATTTGAGTTTTGCTTCATATCTTTAAGGATATCAAAAAAATCTTTTCTTACAGTCGGCTCTCCACCAGTTAATCTTATTTTACAAACACCCAGTTCTGATAAAGCTTTTGCTAGTCTTGATATTTCTTCACCTGACATAAAACTTCTTATATCACCAGGAGTTTTTTTATAACCTTGGGGTAAACAATATGTGCATTTATAATTACATACATCTGTAATAGACAACCTTATATATGGAAATTTTCTACCAAATGTATCAGTAAGTTCTTTCATCTAATTTTTATTATATTATATTTTATCAATAATACATGTGTAAAATTATTACAAAAACTGAAATTGAACATTTCAAAAAAGATGGTGCTGTCTTGATTAAAGGCAAATTTGATAACGCATGGATTGAAAAGTTAAAAAATGGAATTATAAAAGCAAAAGATAATCCTAGCCCAAGATTTGTAAATCACACTAAAGATGAAAAACTACCTGGATATTATGAGGATTTTTGGACCTGGAACTTGCATGAAGAGTTTAAAGATTTTGTTTTTAATTCACCTACGCCTAAAATTGCAGCAGAACTCTTAGAGGCTAAAAAAATAAATTTAGTAATGGATAACTGGTTTTTTAGAGAGGCAGGATCAAAATCAACACCACCCTTTCATCATGATATATCGTACTTTGATTTTGAAGGATCTATGTGTGTATTATGGATACCTCTTGAGTCTGTAAAAAAAGAAGATGGAATTGCGTGGGTCAAAGGATCTCATTTATGGAATAGATTATTCTTAAGAACAAGATTTAATGATGGTCATCAGGTTGATGGTGAAGCTGGAATTGTTAATGGAAAAAAATATGAATTAACACCAAACATACTAGAAAATAAAGATGATTATGAATTTTTACAATGGGACCTAGAAGTTGGTGATTGTATTTATTTTGATATCAGAACGCTCCATGGGGGTTTAAATTCTATCACACCAAAAAAAGATGTTCATAGATATACACTAAGAATGGCAAAAGAAAATTCAAAAATTATTTATAGAGGTGATTGGGCTAGAGAAGAAAGAGCTATTATGGAAGATAATGGTTATAAAAATGGTGATGATTTATCTGGTAGAATGTTTCCAACTTTATTCGAAACAAGTTAACTTCCAGCTTTTATAACTGGAAGTTAATTTAAAAAATTTATTTTCCTGGTTCTTTATATCCAGAAGCTGTTTTGTTAGCAATTTTTGCAATTGCGTTTAAATCTACAATCTCATGAACAGAAAAATCTGTTACAGCACCACTAGAAACTGCAATCATTCCTGAAGCTGAAGCTTGTTCAAAAGTACCCTCAACCTCTACCATAAAATCGTATTCACCTCTTAAACCTGCGTAACCTGTAAGTTTTGCACCAACAGACTCACTTAATGCAGTTGTAGCAGCTCTTCGATCTGTATCAGGATTGCTCACAAATCCTCCAAGACCTTTTGCGGTATATTTTCCCATTATTATAAATTTAGCCATAAGTATCTCCTTTATTAATTTGTAAGATTAAAACATATTTGTTAAAAATTTGGAAATATTTTTATTCAATCAATTTTAAAATTATTAAATTATGTACGAAAAATTTGGACAATTCATTGATGGCAATTGGTCGCCTTCATCTAACAACGAAACATACGAAGTTATTAACCCAGCAACAGAAGAAGTTTTGGGTCATGCATCAAAAGCAACATCAGCTGATGTTGATCGAGCATTAAAATCATCAGAAAAAGGATTACATATTTGGAAAAAAACTCCACCTTGGCAGAGATCAAGTATTTTAAGAAAGATTGCTGACAAGATGAGGGAGAAAAAAGATCTTCTAGCTAAATGGATGACATTAGAAAATGGAAAACCATTAGCTGAAGGTGTGGGTGAAACAAATGGAGCAGCAGATATTTTTGAATGGAACGCTGAAGAAACTAAGAGAATTTATGGTCAAACAATTGAGAGCAGATTTGAAGATACCAGAGTTCATGTTTATTATCAGCCAGTTGGTGTTGTTGCCGCATTATCTCCTTGGAATTTCCCTCTAATTTTAGCAGCTAGAAAAATTTCAACAGCTCTTGCAGCTGGTTGCTCAGTTATCATTAAACCTGATACGATTACCCCTGGTGTTGTAATGGAGTTAGTGGATATTTGTAGAGAATGTGGTGTTCCACCTGGGGCTGTAAATCTTTTGTCTGGAGACCCTCCAAGTATAGCTTCTCAGTTAATGCAATCAGATATTATTAAAAAAGTTTCTATTACTGGCTCTGTCAGAGTTGGAAAATTAATACTAAAACAGGCTGCTGATAAAGTTCAAAGAGTGACAATGGAATTAAGTGGTCATTCACCTTTTATTGTTTTTGATGATGCTGATATTAAAAAAGCAACTGATATGGCAATTAGTGCTAAGTTTAGAAATAATGGACAGGTAT
>CAZFKZ010000100.1:0-2952 GCA_964519035.1 uncultured Rhodobacterales bacterium
ATTGATACTGGTTCTAAAAAATTTATAGATACTGCAGCGATTATTAAATACTTAGATTTAGTAATAACAACAGATAATGCTATAGCCCATTTAGCAGGAAGTCTTGGAACTCAAACTTGGTTGTTATTACCCCATGTCTCTGACTGGAGATGGTTTAACTCTAATGAAGAAACTATTTGGTATGAAAACTTCAGAATTTATCGACAAAAAAAACCAGGTGATTGGACTGACGTTGTAAATAAAGTGAAAATGGATTTAGATATACTAATCGATAATATACACGAAATTAGAAATCCAAAAACTTAATTCAATTTATCCCAAAAATTTTTATTAATAGAGGGTGAGATACTTCTTAATCTTGAGATTAATAATTTTGTTTTATCAAATAATACTTTGTCATCATTTAACAATTTTTTAACTTCGCTATTTTTAGTTATCAACATTGCAAATAGTTCAGCTTTATCTTCATTTTGATTGCTTCTTGCATACTGAGTAATAAAACCATTTATAGAATTATCTAAATTTAAGTCTCCAGATATTTCAACCTTGGAGTATTTATTTTTATTAATCTTTTCCCATTGATTATCAATTATGACATTTGTTAGTTGTGCGTCTATGATATGATAAAATTCATGATGAAAAACGTGCTTCAACATTGACTTTACTCTAGGATTATTTTTAGCATCTTTAAGTTCTTTTGCTGATATATAAAATACACCTGGTGACTGATCATAATGACCAGGCGCCACTCCTGTTACCTTGTTACCATTAAGTGTTAATTCTTCACATATCATTATAAATTTTAACCCTGAATTATTTATAAATTCAATTGGATAAACATCGATTTCTTTTTTTATAAGATAGATTAATTGTTTAAAAGGGGTAACATTTTTTTTACATTCAAAACTTTTATGACCGAAAGTGTTAATATTTTTTAAAAATATGATCTTTTTATATTCATCTACTATTTTAGAATCTATTTTATTTTCAAGTGATAAAAGAAGATTATTTTTTTTATCAAATTTTGCTAATCGATTGTAATCTTTATTTTTTTTTAAAGACTGAAATCTAACTTTACAATCAAGACCTTTCTTTAAATTACATTGACTTAAAGTTTCTTGATCAACTTTATTTTGACTACCCTTTCCAAAACTAATAAAAAAAGAGCCCGATATTGTTTCAACCACGCTGCCTTTATAATTTTGATCTTTTTTTTGTAGTGTTTTTAATTGTTCAATATAATTTTTTAAAAAATTATATCTTGATTCATAAAAATTATTTTGATCGTTGGCATATGTTATTTTGCAAAAGAATATTGCTAAAAATATCAAGCAGACTTTCACTTAAACCTGCTTATAAAACTTCAAAATAAAAGAAGACCTAACATCTCTAAAGCTTTCGGCATAACAGCTGGAAACTATTTCTAAAGGTTTTTGTTGAGGTTTATCAGAATAAATTACAGATAAATTTTGATTTTCACTGGTTACTTTTTGCAGATCAAAATTTTCAAAAAATACAACCCATTCATCCATTTTCTCTTTACATTTTGAAACATCTGTTAACTTTTTATTATCAAAGGCAATGATTGCATTCACTTTGTTATCAATATTTGTATAGAAATAATAAGTATTAAAATATTTTGATTTTTTTTTTGGATCAACAATATAGCATTTTTCTACACTTGATAATGGCTGACAATTCTTGATGATCTTAATATTTTGGTTATTAATTTTTTCTAGAAATGCTTGGCCAAACATATGGGTCAATCTATTTTTAGGCAAATCTACTGTAGTAGTTTTAGGTTCTAATGATTTCTCTATTAATTTTTCTATTTTTTTTGTGTCGATAGTTTCTTGATCTAAATCTTCAAGCTCTACCTTTTTTTCAACTTCTTTTATTTCACCAGGGATCTCATCACCAGGTTCACCTGAATATAATATTTGAGGAATTATTATCAATAAAATCAAATATTTTAATAAGTTGTTTTTATTCATAATTTATCTAGTGTATTCTGTATACATGATGGATAACGATATTGTCAAAAATGTTGAACTAATTAATAAACTTCCAGGTTTAATAAAAGTAAAAAAAGAGGTTAAATCAATAGTAGATTTTTTATTAACTTCTAAAGAACGAGAAAAAGAAGGGTTAGGCAATTCAACCACAATAACAAATCATTTAATTTTTACAGGAAATCCTGGTACTGGAAAAACGACTGTTGCAAGAATAATTGCAAATATTTATCGTGATCTTGGTTTAATTAGAGACGGTAAACTCATAGAAGTCACTAGAAGTGATTTAGTTGTCTCAGAAAAGGGTGAAACTGCAAAACGTTCTGCTGAAAAATATAATAATGCAATTGATAATGTTTTATTTATTGATGAAGCTTATACCTTAATCAATAAAAGTGATCCAAATGATAACGGTCAAGAAGCTATTGACGAACTTTTAAAATATATGGAGGATTATAGGGATAGAATTATAGTAATTGTAGCTGGCTATGAAAAAAATATGTCTACATTTATCAACTCGAATGCAGGACTTACTTCAAGATTTAAAAAAAAAATCTTATTTGATGATTATAATTTTTTAGACCTCTATCAAATTTTTTATAAATTTTGCAAAGATAACAATTATACTGTTGCTAATGACGCAAATGAAAGTCTAAGAAATTCATGTAAAAAAATTATAGAAGTAACTGGTAAAAGGTATTCGAATGGAAGAGATATTAGAAGATTTTTTGAAGGTTGTATCGAAACTCAGGCCTCAAGATTAACTAAAACAGAAAATAAATCCAAAGTTGATTTAATGATGATTAAAAAAAAAGATATTGAAACTACAATAAATAATTATAACTAAAAATAAATCTTATGAACAATATTAAGAAATATTCTGGAATTGTTTTATTAATTTTTTTAGTTTTAATAAAAATTCAAGATAGCAACTTTGTAA
>CAZFKZ010000101.1:0-2905 GCA_964519035.1 uncultured Rhodobacterales bacterium
GGAAGCAATCTTGATTGGGGTTTTAACAAACATCCTCCTATGAGCGCTTTTTTTCCAGAAGTTTTTTTTCAAATTTTTGGTCCTCAAGATTGGGCGTATTACCTACTTAGTCAAATTTTTGTAATTATTTCATTTTATTATGTGTTTAAATTCTCTAAAGAATTTTTTAATAGCAATTTACTAGGTTTAATTTCAGTTTTACTAATTGAAGCTATTTATTTTTATAATTTTACTACTCCAGAATTTAATGTAAATGTTTGCCAATTACCATTTTGGTCATTAACTGTTTATTTTTCATGGAAAATTTTTAAAAATAAAGAAGTAAAATTTACTGATTGTTTTTTGGTTGGTTTATTTGCAGCTTTTGGATTTCTATCAAAGTATTTATTTGTTTATCTCTTAGCTTCAATTGATCTTTTATTTATCTATTTAATTTTTATAAAGAAAGATAGAAAATTTGATTTTAAATATTTAATCACTTTAGAAGTATTTTTAATTGCCCTGGTACCTCATTTGATTTGGCTTAATAATAATGAGTTTATTACTATAACTTATGGGCTTGCTAGAACTGGATTAGAGCAATCTAGCTTAATAGACCATATTAAATTTCCATTAATTTTTTTATTAAAACAAGTTGGTTTATTAATACCTTTTTTAATTTTGGTATGGTTATTAGTTAAAAAAATCAAATATAAATTTGATTTTAAAGATAAAAAACTTCTTTTTTTATTGGCTATAAATATTTTACCAATCATTTTAATGTTTTTAACTTCAGTTGTTACTGGTTCTAAAATTAGAACTATGTGGATGACGCCATTTTATTTATTTTTTGGAACTTTTGTTATTTATTTATTTAAAGCTCAAATAAATACTAAGAAGTTGAAGTCATTTATTTATGGGTTTATCTTTTTATTCTTTCTATCACCTGTCCTTTATTCATACGTCTCAATTTCAAAAGAGGATAAAAGAACTGATTATCCTGGAAAAGAAATTGCTATTAAAACTCAATATGTTTGGGATCAGCAATTTAATTCAACAATAAATGTTGTTTATGGAAATGAGTGGAATGCTGGAAATTTATCGTATCATCTTAAATCAAGGCCTATTTGGAAGGGTTTTGTTGAAAGAGAAAAACTTGATGAATTGAAAGATTATATGTGTTTTGATGGTGTTTGTGTTGGTTCAAAATAACTATGAAAAAATTCATAATTTTAATTCCAATCTTTAATGATAGAGAGTCTTTAGCTAAATTAATTGAAAACATTAATTTAGAAGTAAAAGATCTTAATTCTGAAATATCAATTATTGTAGTAAATGATGCTTCATCCCAACAAATAATAGATAATTACCCAAATATTGAAAATATTAATTTTATTGAAATAATTAATATGAAAGAAAATAGAGGGCATACAAGATGTATTGCTTCAGGACTTAAATATATTTTTGAAAAGAAAGAGTTTGACTATGTAATACCCATGGATGGAGATGGGGAAGATAGACCAGAAGAAATTAAAAATTTTATACAACTTGCAGAACAATCGGAAGATCAAACCATAGTTGGAGAAAGAACCAAAAGATCAGAAAGTTTATTTTTCAAACTTTGCTATCAAGCACATAAGATCTTAACCTTAGTATTCACAGGACAATCTATAAAATTTGGTAATTTTACCTGTTTATCAAAATCAACTATTGAAAAAATGCTTAATGAGAAAGCAACTTGGAATAGTTTTTCTGGTGCTCTCAAAAAAATTGATAATAATTTATTGTCAGTACTTTCTGTTAGAGGAACTAGATATTTTGGACCATCAAAGATGAGTTTTTTTAATTTATTGAAACACTCTCTTTCAATTATTAGTGTATTTCGAAAAACTGTTTTAATCCGTTCAGCTTTATTTGTAATTTTTTATATTCTATTAATTAAAAGTAATGCATCTATCATAACATCGTTACCTTTAGTTTTATTATTAGTAATGATTTATTCAATTTCTACTTTAGCTTTAAGAGAAAATATCAATGAACTTGATAATTCCTTAAAAAATATAAATGATATAGAAAAAGTTAAATAGCCCTAATAGTGGGTAAGCTAAAAAAATCAGCAGTATCTATCTTAGAGGAATGCTCTCTTTTCATATTCCATTTATTTTGAACCCCAGCGCTTGCAATACTAAGGGTAGATCTTCCGTATCGATGATTAGTATTATCAATAGACCTCATTAAATTGCTTATTTTCTCATCTTTTTCAGATGAGAATAGGTTTGTTTTATCATTAGCATTTGAAAGTCCTGTAAGCATGACGCCTGCTTTTTGATACTGGTAACCATTTTTAAATATATTCTCTAATATTGTAACCGCAGTTTTAACTACCTCGATACTGTTGTTTGTTGCAATTGGAAAATCAATGGTCTTTGCATTTGAATAATATCCGTAGTTTCTTTGAAACGGACTAGTTCTAACAAATACAGTGATTGCTTTTGCAACTAACGACTCTGATCTAATTTTTTCAGACGCATTTAAGCAATAATTTGCAACTGCTTCTTTTAATTCTTGAAATCTTTCAACTCTTTTTCCAAATGATCTTGAGACAACACAACTTTTTCTTTTTGTAGTAGTTGTCTCTAAATTAATACAAGGAATTCCTTTAAGCTCCATTGCAGTTCTTGAACCCAAAACATTAGAAGATTTTTTAATCCAACTATTAGATTTATTCTTAAGTTGCTTAGCGTTATAAACTCCATTTTTATTATAGAATTTTGTTAATTGTTTACCAACACCCCATACATCATTAATTTCAATTTTTTCAAGTAGGGGATCCAAATTTTCTATCCCAATTAAGTTAGTAACACCTGATTTTTTTTTCTTTGCGATATGATTTGCAATTTTACTTAAAGTTTTTGTTTTTGCAATT
>CAZFKZ010000102.1:0-2872 GCA_964519035.1 uncultured Rhodobacterales bacterium
TTAAGTTATTAGCAATCTTACTCGGCGTACTTTCCATATTGTGCGTATTAAAAATTTTTTTATAAAAAAGAAAGAGAATAAATGTCTGAATATGAAATTATAGACCACGAACATGACGTAGTAGTAGTAGGTGCCGGTGGGGCTGGTCTAAGAGCTACTTTAGGAATGGTCTCTGGTGGACTTAAAACAGCTTGTATTACTAAAGTTTTTCCAACAAGAAGTCATACTGTTGCTGCACAAGGTGGAATTGGAGCTGCTTTAAACAACATGGGTGAAAATGATAGTTGGCAATTTCATATGTATGACACAGTTAAGGGTTCTGATTGGTTAGGTGATCAAGATGCAATAGAATATATGTGCAAAAATGCTATCCCATCCGTTACAGAGTTAGAAAATTTCGGAGTTCCATTTTCAAGAACTGAAGAAGGTGAAGTCTATCAAAGACCTTTTGGAGGACATACTTTAGATTACGGAAAGAGTATGGCAAGAAGAGCTTGTGCCGCTGCTGATAGAACAGGACATGCTATTTTACATACCCTCTACCAACAATGTTTAAAACATCAAGCCGAATTTTTTGTGGAATATATAGCATTAGATCTGTTAATGGATGACAACGGAGCTTGTAAAGGTGTAATAGCTTTATGTATGGATGATGGTAAAATTCATAGATTTAGAGGCCATCAAACAGTTCTAGCAACTGGAGGTTATGGAAGAGTTTATTTTTCATGTACGTCAGCTCATACTTGTACTGGTGATGGAAATGCTATGGCTTTAAGAGCAGGATTACCTCTCCAAGACATGGAGTTTGTCCAATTTCATCCAACAGGTGTATATGGAGCAGGTGTTTTAATAACTGAAGGTTCTAGAGGTGAAGGTGGCTACTTAACAAATTCCGAAGGTGAACGTTTTATGGAGAGATATGCTCCAACAGCTAAAGATTTAGCTAGTAGAGATGTCGTTTCAAGATCAATGACTGTCGAAATTAACGAAGGAAGAGGTGTTGGAACAAACAAAGATCATATATTTATGCATCTTGAGCATATTGATCCAGCAACACTTCACATGAGATTGCCTGGAATTAGTGAAACTGCAAAAATTTTCTGTGGTGTTGATGTTACTAAAGAACCAATACCAGTATTGCCAACTGTTCACTATAATATGGGTGGTATACCAACTAATTATCATGGTGAAGTAGTTACTAGAAAGGATGGAGACCAAAATTCAGTTGTTTCTGGACTAATGGCTATTGGCGAGGCTGCTTGTGTTTCAGTTCATGGGGCTAATAGATTAGGAACAAATTCATTATTAGATATAGTTGTTTTTGGAAGAGCAGCAGCGCAAAGAGCTCTTAAAATAGTTGACAAAGGAAGCTCTCATTCACCTTTACCTAAAAGTGTAACTGATAAAATTTTAGCTAGGTTGGATAAAATGAGGTTTGCAAAGGGAGAAACTTCAGTTGGTGAAGTAAGAAACTCAATGCAAAATGCAATGCAGAAACATGCTGCAGTGTTTAGATCTACTTCTTCAATGGATGAAGGCGTAAAAAAGGTTGACACTATAGCCAAAGGTATGGATGGAATTGGTATTAAGGATAGATCAATGATATTTAATACAGATTTAGTTGAAGCCCTAGAACTTGAGAATCTTATGCAACAAGCTATAATAACAATAAGATCAGCTGAGCAGCGAAAAGAATCAAGGGGAGCTCATTCTCACGAAGACTTTCCTGATCGTGATGATAAAGAATGGATGAAGCATACTATTATGTGGTTAGATGGTAAAATGAAAACTAAGGTCAATTATAGAGATGTTCATCTTAATACTTTAACAAATGAAGTTGCAACGGTTCCACCCGCCGCAAGAGTATATTAATTTAGTAGGAGAAATTTGTGGCTGAGTTTGCCCTTCCAAGACATTCCAAAGTAGTTAAAGGAATTGATTATCCGTTATATAGTGATTCAGAAAACACTAGAAAAGTGAATATATACAGATGGTCCCCTGATGACGATGAAAACCCTAGGATTGATAGTTATACTATTGATTTAAATGAATGTGGTCCTATGGTTCTGGATGCTTTGATTAAAATCAAGCAAGAAATTGATTCAAGTATAACTTTCAGGCGTTCATGTAGAGAAGGGATTTGTGGATCTTGTTCTATGAATGTTGATGGTACTAATACTTTAGCTTGTTTGAAACCAATAGATGACGTCAAAGGTGATATAAATATTTATCCTCTTCCTCATATGGATGTTATTAAAGATTTGGTTCCTGATTTATCAAAAGCATATGCTCAATTAACATCAGTAAAGCCATGGTTACAAACTGATACCAAGCCAGAAAAAGGAAAGTCAAGAAAGCAATCTCCTCAAGAAAGAGAAAAGATTGATGGATTATGGGAATGCGTGCTTTGTTTTTCATGCACAACCTCTTGTCCTTCTTATTGGTGGAATGGTGACAAATATTTGGGACCTGCTGTTCTTTTACAAGCATATAGGTGGATTGCAGATAGTAGAGATGAAAATACAGATGAAAGATTGGATGCTTTAGAGGATTCCTTTAAACTCTATAGGTGTCATACTATTATGAATTGTACCAAGACTTGCCCAAAGGGCTTGAATCCAGCTAAAGCAATTGGTGAAATTAAAAAATTACAAATTGAAAGACAATAATGCATTTATTAAAAATTAGTCGTTTTATATGTCTACAATTAAGCAAAACAGTTCAAATTTATCTTTAAAAGCGATAGCTAATGAAGCTTCAATTAATTTTGACGTGGGACAATCATTAGTTTCACAGTCATTTGATTTTTTAATTAAACAAATAAATGAAAGTAATAATAAAAAATCAATAGTAACTAATTTTTTTTTCAAAA
>CAZFKZ010000103.1:0-2843 GCA_964519035.1 uncultured Rhodobacterales bacterium
TGCTGACGAACTTGGACTGCCTGTAATTTTACAAGCTGGCCCGGGCTGCAGAAAAAACACGCCAATTCCTATCTTAGGAAAGATGTTTAGATACCTAGCCGAACAATCTTCTTCTCCTATTGTTTGTCATATTGATCATGGGTATTCATTAGAAGAATGCCAAATGGGAATTGATAATGGTTTTACTTCTATTATGTATGACGGATCAAAACTGGAATTAAATGAAAATATAGATAAAACAGCAACTATAGTCGAGTTAGGGCATAAGGCCGGTATTTCAGTTGAAGGAGAAATAGGTTTTGTTGGATACAGCCAAGGTAAAGAATCTTTAAAAACTAATCCAAATGAAGCTAAAAAATTTGCGGATGAAACTCGTTGTGATGCTATGGCAATTTCTGTTGGAAATACCCACTTGCAACTGGATAAGAATACAAATGTAGACATTCAGGATATAGTAGCAGTTCAAAATTTAACAGATACTGCTCTTGTTCTTCATGGTGGTAGTGGAATTGATCTCTTGTTAAGAGCTAAAATTGCTAGAGAAACAAATGTTTGTAAATTTAATATAGGAACAGAATTAAGAAAAACTTTCGGTGACTCACTTAGATTTTCATTGAAAAATAACCCAGAGACATATGATAAGATTCAACTACTGGACTCAACCGCAAATGATATTAAAAAAGCTACTAAAATAGTTATTGAGAATTTATCAAAAGTTTAGTCAACTAGATATAATTCCTGTATTATAAACTTATGAAAAGATCTGAAATAAATCATGCGATAAGTAAAGCTAAAATACTAATTGATGAATACAAATGGGCGCTTCCAAAGTGGGCATACTGGAGTAAATCAGATTATGATGCGCAGCCTGTAGTTGCTGAATACTTAAGGACACATCAGATGGGATGGGATGTGACTGATTTTGGTAGAGGCAACTTTAATAAAGAAGGTATTATTTTATTTTGTGTAAGAAATGGAATGCAAAACATTGATAATGAGAAGCCATATGCGGAAAAATTATTATTTATGCAGGAAGATCAAGTTATCCCCTTTCATAGCCATAAGATTAAATTAGAAGATATCATCAATAGAGGTGGTGGTAATTTGGTTTTAGAATTTGTGAAAGTTGATGATCAAAAAAACCCACTTAAAGATGAAATTAAAGTAATGATTGATGGTGAACTCAAGATCATTGGTCCTTATGAGCCTTTAATTCTTCAAAGGGGGCAGAGTGTTACAGTTGAAAGATTTGTTTATCATAAGTTTTATACTGAAAAGGGTACTGGCATGGCTATGGCTGGAGAGGTATCTCAAGTTAATGACGATAAAAAAGATAATTACTTTTTAGAACCAGTTGGTAGGTTCACAAAAGTTGAAGAGGATGAAACAATTCTCCATCCATTGTGGAATGAAATTTAAATATGCCAAGAGTTGGTATTATTGCAGCAGGAATTTGGTGTGTAGACACATCCTACAAAATAAAAAACTGGCCTGAACAGGGAAAAACTTCCATGGTCAGTAAGCGAATAGATTGCGTAGGAGGTGGGCCTTCAAATGTACTGACAAATTTAAATTATTTAGGATTTAATTATCCTAAAATTGGCCTAGGCTGCATAGGTGTAGATGATAATTCAAAAATAATTATTCAACATTGTAAAAAGAATAAAATTATTACATCCTATTTCTCAATTTTAAAAAAAGTTAGTACTTCATATACTCTTGTTATGTCCGAAATGGAAAAAGAGAGAACTTTTTTTCATTACTCTGGCACCAATGATCATTTAGATAATAAGCACTTACCACTTACTAAAATTAGAAATTACAAACCAAAAATATTATATGTTGGCTATTTAACATTCTTGGGGAAATTGGATTTATTTAAAAAAAATAAGGAAACTAAGTTAGTAGATCTTTTAAAAAAGTCTCATAAATTAGGAATGATAAACTGTCTTGATTTAGCTTCTTATAATCATACATCTTATGCTCAAATTATAACAAGCGCTCTTAAGTATTGTGATTATTTATTCTTAAATGAAATTGAAGCTGAACTAGCCACAGGAATAAAACTTCATAGTAAAAACATTTTTAGTAAAAAAAATGCAGAAAAAGCTATCAAAAAATTACTAAATTTAGGAGTTAGGAAAGCTATAATTCTACACACACCAAATTGGGCTCTTTGGGCGAGTGCGGAAGGAAGATTAATGTGGTCAAAATCATTAAAGATTGAGAGAAAAAAAATCAAGAGTACTGTGGGGGCAGGTGATGCGTTTGCGGCTGCATCTATTTTTGGCATTCATGAAGGTTGGGTTCCTCAAAAAATTCTCAATAAATCTCATGCTGCTGCAAGGTCTATTTTAATGACAGATCAATCTAGTGGAAATATTCCACACATAAATAAATTATAATTTTAAAACAGACTCTGTAATAAGAGTATCTTTAGATAAACTTCTATCAGGCCTAATATTTTTTTTCTGCAACTGATCATGATAGTGTTTAACTCCTTCAAGTGGTTGTAATCCTTCAATAACCATTCTCATTGTCTTAAGAATAAGCTTTTGATCTTCTGCTAAATTTATTTTTCTTCCAAAAAGAGCGACTCTTGCTCCGTATTTACTTGCCTTATATAAGAGCTCAAAACAATCTCTTGTTGTTCCTTTACTTCCACCAAGAATACCAACAATTAAATTATTTGGATCATAGCTTGCTAATTCTTCCATAGCCTTTGGTCCATTGTAAGCAATCTTTAAAAATAAGGGACGCTCAGCATTGACTTGACCAGCTAGTGTTTTTAAAATGCAATCATTTACATACTCACCTGTTTCTTTTATATCCAATCCAATATC
>CAZFKZ010000104.1:0-2825 GCA_964519035.1 uncultured Rhodobacterales bacterium
GCTTTTTTTTTACCACCAACAACGGCAATGATTTTACTATGTTTTCCTGTATTAATAACTAATGTTTTGCAAATGCAATTCTTAAAAGGAATTGGTAGTTATAGATTTTTGCATTTGTTCATATTTTTAATAATTGGTTTAATTTTAGGTAGTAAACTAATATTACAAATAGATTTTACTACAATATCTCAAGTCATGGCGATATTTATTATTTTATCGGTAATAATTAATTTTTTTGGAATAAAATTTGTAAAAATTAAACCTGATTTTGAAAAAAAATTTACTATAATTTTAGGATTTCTTTCGGGCATTATTGGAGGTTTATCTAGTATGTACTCACCTTTAATAATTGCCTACTTAGTTTCATTAAATCTAGAAAAAGAGTTTTTTATAAGAACTATTGCTGCTATGTATTTTCTTGGTTCTGTTATACTATATCCACTTCTTGTGTATAATGGCTTAGGGACAATCTATGATTTGCTAATTAGCGCTTTTTTAATAATACCTGCATTAACTGGTCAATATCTTGGAACTAAAATTAGACACAAGCTTTCAAATGAAATTTTTAGAAAGCTAATATTTCTAATTTTGTTAATCATTGGTATTTCTCTTTTAATTAAAAATATTTAAAATTATAACTATGAAATTAGAACTATTTATGATAATGATATTCATTATCATAAATAGTTTTATATTTAAATTCTAGCTATAAAACTCATAATAATTTAAGAATTATTATAGTTTAATTAATAAAAAACAAACTTTTAAATAATTGTAAGAGTTCATATATGTATATTGCAATGAATAGATTTAAAATAGTAAATGGCTTTGAAGTTCAATTTGAAGAAGTTTGGAAGAATAGAGATACGCACCTAAATAATGTTAAGGGGTTTAAAAATTTTAATCTAATCAAAGGTAAACAAAACGAAGAATATATTTTATACGCATCACACAGCACATGGGATAATGAGGAAGATTTTATTAATTGGACAAAATCTAATGCTTTTCAACTGGCTCATAAAGATGCAGGTAAAAATAAAAATTTATATATAGGTCATCCTGAATTTGAAGGATTTCGTGTTGTAGTTTAAATTAACAAATATTAAAAAAATATAATTAATAGGAGAATTAAATGGCATATGAAAAATTAGAACTTTTAATTAATGGTAAGTGGAGACAAGGGTCAGATAATAAAGCTGAACCAGTCTATAACCCGGCAACTTCTGAAACAATCGGAGATCTTCCTCATGCGTCTAAAGCTGATTTAGATGAGGCGCTAGAATCAAATGCTGAAGCATTCAAATCTTGGAGAAATGAAGCTCCTCTTAATAGACAAAAAATTATTGAAAATGCATGTAGAATATTAGAAAGCCGTTCAAATGAAGTCGCTGAAAACTTAACTAAAGAAATGGGAAAACCTCTTGCTGAAGCAAAAGGGGAACTTGCAATTGGACTAGATGTCTTAAGATGGTATGGAGAAGAAGGTAAAAGAGCATACGGACGTATCGTTCCTTCTAGAATGCCTGGTATGTCTCAAACAGTTCTTAAAGATCCTATAGGCCCGGTTATAGCTTTTGTTGCATGGAACTTTCCAGTAATGAATGTTGTCAGAAAAGTAGGAGGTGCACTTGCTGCGGGATGTACCATAACAATAAAGCCAAGTGAAGAAACTCCAGGTACTGCCATAGCTATTGGACGAGCGCTTATGGAAGCGGGTCTTCCAGCAGGAGTTTTAAATATTGTTTTTGGAGTTCCATCTGAAGTTTCAGAACATTTATGTAGCTCTAGTATTCCTCGAAAATTATCTTTCACAGGAAGTATACCTGTTGGAAAGCATCTTCAAAAATTAGCTGCTGAAAATATGATTAGATGTACTATGGAATTAGGTGGTCACTCTCCTTTAATGGTTTTCAATGATACAGATATAGCTGCTGCTGCTAAAATATCAGTAGCAGGAAAATTTAGAAACGCTGGTCAAGTGTGTGTTTCTCCAACAAGATTTTTGGTGCAAGACTCTGTAAAAGACCAATTTATTAAAGCTGTTTTAGATGAAACCAACAAAATTAAAGTTGGTAATGGTCTTGAAGATGGTATTGTTATGGGGCCT
The DNA here is from genome assembly GCA_964519035.1 of uncultured Rhodobacterales bacterium. Taxonomy (GTDB): domain Bacteria; phylum Pseudomonadota; class Alphaproteobacteria; order Puniceispirillales; family Marisalimonadaceae; genus CAJJBL01. The sequence goes on from CAZFKZ010000104.1 coordinate 2,108, forward strand.
TTGATTGCAGATCGTAGAATTGAAATTATGGATAGCTTTGTAAAAGATGCTGTTGATTCAGGCGCAGAATTAAATTTAGGTGGTCATAGACTCAATAGAGATGGAAGTTTTTATGCACCAACAGTTTTAAGCAATGTTTCAGATAATGCTAAAATTATGAATGAAGAACCTTTTGGACCTTTATTGCCTATTGATAGTTTTAAGTCTGTTGATGAGGTTATCGACAGAGCAAACAGGTTAGAGTTTGGATTAGCATCATACGCTTTTACAAATGACCCTAAAATTGTCAACGCTCTTAAATCAGAAATACAAGCTGGTCTTTTAGCTGTCAACTCTACTGCAGTAAGTACTCCAGAAACACCTTTTGGTGGAATCAAACATAGTGGATATGGTTCTGAAGGTGGAGTAGAAGGTCTTGACGCATTTTTAGTAACTAGGTTTATTTCAGAGATTTATAATATTTAATAAAAAAAACCAGTAAAGTTTTAGCTAATTTTACTGGTTTACTTCTTAATTTAAATAAAAGTCATATTATATATTAATACTTAATATTATTATTAAATATTTCAATAGTCCATTTTTCATTGATGATTGAATTATACATTAAAATTATAAATGAAAAATTGATTGATTGCTTAGTTTTAATATCAATATATAAGAATAATTAAATCTAGTTTAAATCACGCTTTCTTTTTGAAAGATTATATTTTGTCAAACC
>CAZFKZ010000105.1:0-2810 GCA_964519035.1 uncultured Rhodobacterales bacterium
TAATATTATTGAAATTATTTTCAACCCCTCAAGATGAACATAATCTTCAATAACCACTTGTAATCCTAATGAGGCATGAAAAAATAGAGTGCCGAAAAGTAATACTAATCCAGTTGCATTAAAGGGATTTTGAACCCAGATAATAGCTTCTTCGTAACCACTCATTAATATAAATAATAAAGAAGGAACAAACCACAAGACCAATGGTATCATAGCAATAGCAGATATTCTTTGGAGCTTCCAATGCCCAACTCCATGATGTTTTTCAGATCCCGTACTCTGAACCTTACCTATACCATTTCCAACTATATTATTACTCATATTTTATTCATTCTCATTTATAAAAGATTATTAACCAAGTTACTGCAGTAAAAAATAAAGAAGAAACTATAACTGCTGAACCTGACATATAAGCCACCCTAAGATCATAACCATAACCAGCATCCCAGAATAAATGCCTTATGCCATTAGATAAATGATAAAATAGACCAAAAGTAAAACCTAATAATACAAGATTACTAAACCAATGATTTACTATGAGAGAAAACATTGCATAAGTTTCTTCGCCTAATGTCAGGGCAATGATCCATAAAACCAAAATTATACTACCCATAGACAAAGTTACACCTGTTGTTCTATGTAAGATTGACAATATGGAAGTCAGTTGTGGTTTGTATATTTGAAGATGTGGTGATAAAGGACGTTGTCTGGTCATTATATTCTATAAACTCATTCTATTTTTCTTAACTATTTATAAATGGACTAAAACTCGTTAAAACTCAAACTGTAAATAACAATATTCATAATTTATTGAAAATAATAATAAGAATTGATATTCCAAGTAGTATTATACCTATTGTCTCAGTACGCTTTATCTTTTCTTTAAAAATCATTATTGATATTAATATTGAAAAAATCAACTCAATTTGACCTACAGCTCTCACCTCAGCTGCAGTAGCTAAACCGAATGCCAAAAACCACCCAAACGTTGCACCTGTCCCACAAATTCCTGCTGGCAGACTTGGTTTCCAATGTTTGAAGACTAAAAAAAACTGTTCTTTTTTGAAAAAAAATAAATAAAAACCAACTAATATAGTTTGAAATACAATAGCTATGAAAGAAATATAAATAGATTTATCTAATAAAGGGGCATCAACTGAAATAATTGCCATTCTGAAAAATACGACTGATGCTGCAAGTAACAATCCAGATAAAAGACCTATCAAAGTTCCTATTTTCAACATCGAATTAAATAATTGTTTAAATGTTTCTAAAATAGTTTCAGCTTTTTTAGCAAAAGACAAAAATAAGACTGAAATTACACCAAGTAAAATACCTAAAATCAAGGGTAAAGAGAATATAACATTTAAAATCACTACTTCTAGAAAAGCTATCAATATTACTTCTGTCTTTGAAAAGGCAATTCCTGCAGCAAAACTTTTATGAGCGAAAACTTGCATTAAAACATACGTAAAAAGGACTTGAAAAATTGATCCTAAGCATAAAAGAAATAACGAATAAGATGATAATATAGGTATTGAATGTCCAGAAAAACTAAGCCAAAAAACCCACACTAAAGAAGTAAAAGGAAGAGCATAACAAAATCTTATGTAAGCAGCACCATAGTCACCTAATCTAGATATCATATTTTTTTGAAAAGCAGATCTAGCAGTTTGGCAAGCAGCCCCAAAGATTGCTGCAAAAATCCAAAGGGTATCCATTAAGCTAAAAACCAAGAAAGATGTGTCTTTAACATTATAGTTTAATTCCTTTTAGTCCTTTACTTACCAATAACTCAGCTATTTGAACTGTATTTAAAGCAGCACCTTTTCTAAGATTATCTCCTACACACCAAAAAATAAGGCCATTTTTTACAGATGGATCTTTTCTTATTCTACTAATATAAACATCATCTTCACCTGCAACTTCAACTGGCGTTACATAACCTTCGTCTGCTCTGTGATCTATAACTGTTACACCATCAGCTTCTCTTAATAAATTTCTAACTTTACTAACACTTATATCTTTTTTGCATTCTAAAAAGACAGCTTCACTATGACCAATAAATACAGGAACTCTTACGCAATGAGCTACTAAATCTATGTTATTATCTAAAATCTTTTTTGTTTCTACACGCATCTTCCATTCTTCTTTAGTAAAACCATCATCCATAAAAGCATCTATATGAGGGATTACGTTGAATGCTATTTTTTTTGTAAATTGTTCAGGAGTAGCTTGATCATTTACAAAAACACCTTTTGTTTGAATAAACAACTCATCCATTGCCGGCTTTCCTGCACCTGATACAGCTTGATAAGTAGAAACAACAACTCTTGTAATTTTAAAATTATCGTGGATTGGTTTCAAAGCAACAACTAACTGAATAGTAGAACAATTTGGATTAGCTATAATATTTCTTTTTTTATAACCATTAATAGCGTCTGGGTTTACTTCAGGAACTATTAAAGGAACATCATCATGCATTCTAAAGCAAGATGAATTATCTATAACTATACAACCTTTTTTGCCAGCAATAGGTCCATATTTTTTAGCTATGTCAGACCCAGCAGAAAAAAGAGCAATATCTACTTTTTCAAAATCAAAACCTTCTAACGACAAAACTTTAAGGATTTTTTCATCACCAAAAGAAACCTCTTTTCCTATGGAAGCTTTAGATGCTAAAGCGTATATATTATTTACAGGAAAATTTCTTTCAGATAAAGTTTGGAGCATTTCTCTTCCAACTGCTCCGGTTGCGCCAACAACTGCAATATTATAAGTCATTAATTTGTTAATTCCTCTAATTTTCT
>CAZFKZ010000106.1:0-2806 GCA_964519035.1 uncultured Rhodobacterales bacterium
AATGTTAAAATTGAGTTTCCAACTAAATTATTAAATCCTGTTTTTTTAATTATTGGAATTATTCTTGGTGGAACCTTCAATATTTCTCTTCTTTATAAAATACATTTATGGGTTTTTTCATCATTGGCTATGTTTTTTTGTGCCTTAATAAGCACAATCCTAGCTAGTTATTATTTTTATAAGGTATGTAAATTTGGTAAATTCATATCTATTTTAGCAGCCCTACCTGGAGCATTTGTGCCAATTTCTGCAGCATTATTAGAATTTGGAAAAAATAAAGAAGATAAAAATGTTCTTATACCACAAGCAACAAGAGTGATATTTATTGTTAGTTTTTTTCCTATATTTTTTATTAAGAATTTAGGTTTTTCCGAAGTATCAGGGTACAATTTTAATAATGTTTATGATTATAAATATTTCATAGAAATATCATTTTTATTATTAATTTGTTTTATTTTTTCCAAGTTACTAAAAAAATATAATATTCCATCACCAGCATTAATTGCTTCAATGGCATTGTCAGGTTTATTTTATACATTTGAAATAATTGACTCTAGATTTCCAGATACATTTATTAATATAGCATTTGTTTTTTTAGGAACTGCTCTAGGAACAAGATTAAATGGATTAAAAATTAATGAATTGTTTTATTTTATATTTCATGGGTTAATAGTAAGCTTAATCTTAGTAGTTGTTGCTATGATCACAGCTTATCTATTAACCTATATAGGTTTTGATTTTATCCCTACATTTTTGAGTTTTGCCCCTGGGGGAATTCATGAAATGATTGTAATGAGTGTTGCTTACAACATTGATCCTATTTTTGTTAGTTATCATCATTTTTTACGAATTTTCATAATCATATTATTTCTACCTTTTTTACTAAAAAAGTTTCAGAAATATACTCGTGATTAATCAAACTCTGTAATTACTTGCTTAACAATCTACTAAGCAATCTAATACTGCTCACTTTATGTAAATTCTTAATTGTGCTAATTAACTTTTTTGATTTACTAATAGGCCATTTTGCAAACTCTGCACATCCCATAAACTTATCAGCAACTTCATCATAGGTCATTGGTATTGCTGGACTTCCTTTTCCAAAATCACCTCTGCCAGATATTTTTTTTCCATTTTTAAGATAAATATCTATTATTGTCGTCATTTTATCATAACCAGCAGCCTCAGCTTTTTGATTTTTATAAAAGTTGATTTTTTTCAACATGGCCTGCACATCCGGTTTGTTTATTCTTTTGTCTTGATATTCTGGGATATATGCTCTTTTCTCAATTAACAATATAGCCATTGAATATTCCATACTAAATTTAGCTTGAAATTCATTTTTGGGCCTATGATGTATTAAAGCATTTTGCATATTATGATTTGTTCCAACATCTACTTTAACTACTTGTTCTGGTTTGATGTCGTATTTATTAATTAACTCCAACATTTTAGTCATACCTGGGTGAGTTAAAGATCCACACGGATGAGGTTTAATTGATATGCCGGGTTTACTAAATGTCCATGGTTTTCCTAATTTTCCTTTTATTGAGTTTAAATCATATCCTCCTCCATGAGCCTGAAAAAAACCTCTTGGTGACTCTAAAATTTTATCTGCAGCAGACCAGCCATAACCAACTAAATCACAAGCAATAACTCCACTTTCAGCCGCTCTACCCGCATGGAGTGGTTTAGTCATAGTTCCAAAGTTTTCTCTAAGACCTGCACTTAAAGATGCAGCTATTCCCAAAGATTTTTCAATTTTTTCAATATTAAATTTTCTAATTTTTGAAGCTGCTGCAGCTGCAGCTAGTGTTCCACATGTTGCAGTCGAGTGAAATCCATGCTGGTAATGTCTGGGTGACATGGCTTCAGATACTTTACATTCAACATCCACACCAATTAAATATGCATTTAAAAAATCTTTTCCACTGATATTGTTTATCTCACCTTCTGCAAAAGCACTTGGTAAACATGGTGCTGTAGGATGTGTCAATAATCCATAAACTCTATCTGAACCTACGGCTAGTTGTGTATCATCATAATCATCTGAGTGAATACCAACACCATTTGCTAAGGCAGCAAACTGACTGGGAACTTTCATTTTTGAACCAATAACAGTAGCTTTTCCTGCAGCTGAATTTTTTTTTATTTGTTTAAATAAGTAATCGCCTGTTCTTGCAACTGAACCTGATAAAGCTAATCCAAAACCATCTAAAATATGTTTTTTTGCTAACTCAACAACATTTGATGGAATATCTTTAAATTTTGTTTGATAGATAAATTTTGAAACATACTTTGTGAGATCTTTTCCTTTAGAACTATTTATGTTTGGTGTGTAGGCTTTTTTCATTTCATCTTCCTTTCATTAAAAGATTTTTTATTGGTTTGTAAAATAAGCTTAATAAAGTTAATGCAAAGAAGGTCAAGGCTATTGGTCTTGTAAAAAACATAAATAGATTTTGATCAAATATAATAATTGATTGAGCTAAAGAATTTTCAACAAGCCCACCAAGAACTATTCCCATTATAATAGGTGCAGGTGAAAAACCAGATCTTCTTAAAAAGAATCCAGCCACACCAGAGATTAACATAATATAAACATCTACCATTGATTGAGATAGCCCATATGATCCAACCAAACAAAATATAAATACTGATGGCCACAAAAAACCTCTTGGGATTAATGAAATTCTTGAAAATATCTTAGCTCCCATTAAACCAAATATCAAAAATATAAAATTAGCTAAAAACATTGCATAAAAAATTATATATAATAAGTCTGGTTGTTGTTCGAAAAGGTATG
>CAZFKZ010000107.1:0-2739 GCA_964519035.1 uncultured Rhodobacterales bacterium
AGAATGAGTAAAGAAGCCAAAGTGTAAAAGGCTGGTTAATTGCAATTAAAACAACGATTGTTGTAGGTAAAATTCCCCAAATTTGTAATTGAAAAAATGGAAATAGATATCCCGAGACCAAAGTAATATGAGGCATTGCTCTAAACACTAATGCAGCAATTAAAATCCAAAAAGCGTAGTTTTTAGTAGATCTTGATAATGCGTAGGCTCCTAAGGTTCCAAGAAATAGAGAAACTGACACAACACTTACTGTAACAATTACAGTATTTCTTGATGCTTTCCAAAACTCACCTTCAAACCAAGCGCCACTATAAGCTTGGATTGTAAAACTTTTTCCAGTTTCTAACAATGTATTGAAAGCTGTTATTGCATACCACCAATCAGCTCTTGAAAAAAAATCTGCTCTAACTTTAAATGATCCCCAGAAAGTCCAAATAAATGGAAAACAGGCAATCAATAACCAAAACACAATAAATGTTGTATTAAAAGTTTTTAAAATATTTGATTGTTTGTCTAATCCATTTTCCATAATTATCTAACAGTCCTAAATTCTCTCCAGGTTCTAATTAAAACTGGAGCTAGTATTATAGCTATTCCTATTATGGTCATAATAGAAGTTGCTGCAGCAGACCCAAATAAAATAACTTCTTCATTAACCAAGTTATCATATATCAACCAAGATAAAGACTGTGCACTTCCTTGTGCACTAAATCCAATTATAGGTTCGAATACTCTAAAATTATCCATTAAAGAAATTAAAGCAACAAAAGTCACAACAGGGTATATGTGCGGTAAAATTATATGCCTAACTCTTTGAAATCTAGATGCGCCATCTATAATAGATGCCTCTAAAGGTTCTTGGGGAACAGTTTGTAATGCTGCATAAAAAACTACAAAAGCAAAAGGTGAGTGATGCCAAATACCATAAATTATAATTGTAATCCATGTAAGTGATTTTGAAGATTTAACAGATAGATATGGATCATTCATTAATATTTGTAAATTTGCTCCAATAATTCCCTCTGCATCTACCATCCAAAATAAAACTAAAGAACCAACTAAGGGAGTAACAATCATCGGCAGGATTGTACCAAAGATTAGTGGTCCTCTTATTTTTCTAGATACTGCATTGAGACTTAAGGCAATTATAAAACCTAATAAAAGGACACAAGGAGTTACAATGATACAATAGGTTAATGTAAAAATTAGAGCTTTATAAAAGGGAAGGTTGGTAACTTTACCAATAAACTCTCCTATAGAGTTGCTTTCTTTCCACAATGCTGAAAGTTCATCAAAAGCTAAATGATTTCTATCAACATATGTTCCAAATCCATTAAATTTTCCAAGTGGCTTATCCTTTTTAATCTTTAATGTTTCTTCCTGATCAATCTGTACTGAAACTACACATCCAAATGGATCACATTTTTTAACTTCTTTTAGTATTTGATCGTGTTGTGAGTAAAAAGATTGAATACCTGTAGAAATAATTGGTAGACCAATGAATAAAATCATTGCCAACCCTGTTGGTAAGAAAAACCAAAAAAAACTTTTATTAGGCATGAATTTTAGTTAAGTGGGGATTAAATCCCCACTTAATAATATTTAGACTTTATAGAAAACCTTGTTCTTTTGCTTTAGTCATGTAAGCAGCTTCAACATCTTTTAATGCTTGTTCTGCTGTTTCATTTCCTTGCAAAAATTCAACAATTTCATTACCTAATGCACCATGCATTAATCCCATTTGAGGTAACATTGGGTAAGGTTTTGCGCCCATTTCTACAGCTTTAATAACACCTACAGATTTTGGTCCTGGCTTAAAGCCTTCAATTAACCATACAGCTTGATCTGCAGCTTTTGCTACCATCTCTTTTGAAGAAGCTGCGTGTGCCATTGCTCTAAAAGAAGCTTCTGCATCAGCATCAGATCTATTTTGAGCAAGAGTAAACCCATCCCACCATAATGTTGTTGCAGGAATACTTCCTCCACCAACTGTAGCAGGGGCAATTAATTTAGTTGCAGCAGTAATTTTTGCATCACCTTCTGCATCCAATAATGTTCCTGCTCTTGAAGCCCACAAAGTCATAATGGCAACATTTCCAGCTTCCCATTCAACTTTAATTGCTTCACTGTCATGAGTTAAAAAATCAGGATTACTTAAATCTGCTAATTTTTTAAGCATGTTAAGTGTTGCTACACCTTGAGCATTATTAACACTAGGTTTTGCTGTACCTGCTTTAAAAAATTCGCCACCATGTCCAATGTACATATTTACAAATTCTTCAGCCAAGTTCCAACCAGCTTTATAAGCGGCAGCATATGGATATTTCATTTTACCAGCAGCTCTAATTTTTTCAGAAGCTGCAACTACTTCTTCATAAGTTTTTGGAGTAGAAATACCATGTTCTTTTAAAACATCTGTTCTTATATATAAATGTTGTGCATTAGCCATAAATGCTACTGCCATTACATTTCCATCAATTGTTATAAGTTGAGATTCTTGAATTCCTTTACCATATTTCTTAACAAGATCATTCATAGGTCTAATTAAACCACCATTCATTAGTGGAACAATAGAACTGTTTGCTGCAACTCTAACAGAAAATTCTGAAGGGTTTGCAGTTAAAGCAGGTACAGCAATTTTATTATGTTCTGCTGAGTGTGTTACTTTTAATTCAGCTTTTCCCGTACATTCTTTTGCTGTTTCTACAAGTGTTCTTAATGCTGGAAAATCATTTGCTA
>CAZFKZ010000108.1:0-2725 GCA_964519035.1 uncultured Rhodobacterales bacterium
CTATTTCTAAACTTCAAAAAGGAATAAGTTATTACAAAGAAAAAGGTGTTAATCACAATGTTATTAATAACAATGATTTTGCTTATAGTTTTATAGAAATAGAGTTTAAGTAAATACATAATATAATTTAGAAGCTTATTGCGCTGATAATTAGAGGAAAAAATGACAGTCTTAAGTGAAAATGAATTAAAATATTTTGCACATAAAATGTTAGAAGATTATGACGCAAAAACCCCAGGAACAATTTTCAGAGATAAAATTAAAATAAGTAATGAAGATGCTTGGCGTATCCAATCCTCTGTAACTAATTTAAGAAAAAAAAGAGGCGAAGAAGTCATAGGTTTTAAAATTGGATGTGTTTCTAAAGAAACTCAAGATAAAATGGGACTTACTAAACCTGCATGGGGAAGACTTTGGAAAAGTGAATTACACTCAGATGGTGTCATATTAAAAAAAAGTAATTATTCAAACCCTGCAATGGAAGCTGAATTTGGAATTGTATTAAATAGGGATATACAACCTGAATTATTTTCATTTGAGTATCTATTAGATTCGGTAGAAACTATCCACCCTATAATTGAGATACATAACCTTGTATTTAATGGCAATTCTCCCTTTGGTGCAGAGCTTCTTGCTAATAATGCTATTCATGCTGGTGTTGTAATGGGAAAGCCAATAAAAGGACAAATAATAGATCAGATTACTGACTTGAAACTTATATTTGACAAAGAAATAATTGATACTTGGTCAAACAAGAAATGGCCATATGATATGCTCTCAGAGTTAGAATGGTTGGTTAAAGAACAAGCTTCTATTGATAATATTTTAAAAAAGGGAAATTTAATTTTAACTGGCGCATATGGCTTTCCTATTCCAATAAACGAAAAAGAGTTAATTGAAGTTAAAGCATCAGCATTTGGTGAAGTATCTGCGGTGTTTAATTAAAAATTATTATATAAATAATATTATAGATGCTTTGTATGTTTATAATTATTACTTATAGTATCTCTAAATAATTAAAGATTAAAACTGGTTAAATATAATTATGAGTAATTTTTATTGTAGAGTTATAAGACAACATTTTTTGAACGAGTTTTCAAAAAAATCTATGCAAGATTTTTTGAAGAACATAACTTCAAAGGTTGGTTATTCAAGAGGTTTGGTTATGAGATTAAATGTTGATATATCTGAAACACAACGAATGGCAATTAATATTTATAAGGACAAAAAATCTGCCATGAAAGTATGGGATGAGTATGGTAAAAAAATTGTAAATGATACTAAAGAAGCTGGCGTGCGAGTTGAAGTTTTAGAAGGAAATATAACAGTATTTGATATTGGTCCTGATATTGATTTGTCAAAATTGGATAAATATGAAATTTAATTAAATTTTTTTCTTAAAAATATTATGTTGTTTGCTTAACTATAATATCCGTCTTGTTTAATAAACTATTTTTTAAGTCCATTCCTAGTCCAGCTTTATTTGATACTTTAATCATACCGTTTTCTAAAGTAGGTAACTCTGTAACTAATTCATGATACCAGCCGTAATAAAATCCTCTTGTTATTTCTTGTTCGATTACATTTGTACAAGCTAGTGCCAAATGTGTGGAAACGGCAAGTGTTACAGGGCCAGAACAATCATGAAAAGCGATAGACTTCATATGACTTTCAGCTATGGCTGCAGCTTTTTTTGCGAAAGTGATACCACCTCCCCAGGTTACATCTACAATTGGGTAGGCAATATCTGAAACCTCAATTAATTGTCTTATTTGTCCTAACCCACCTAAAGTTTCGCCACCTGCAAGAGGTTGATTAGTTGAATTAGCTAATTTTGGGATATCATCAAGTCTATCCATCCAGATAGGATCTTCAATCCAATCCATTTCAAATTCTTCAAGTGCCTTACAAATTTTCTTTGATGCTTCCAACCCCCAAATTCCATGAAGTTCAGCTTTAATACTCATATTATTTCCATGAGCTTTTCTTATTTTTTTAAAAGGCTCAATATATTTTTTTAAGTCATAGTTAGAAATTTCCAGACCATTTGAAGCACCATCAGCAAAGTCAAAGGGCCAAATCTTCATTGACTTGATGCCCATATCTAATAATGAGCTAGCTAACTCTTCAGGTTTATTCATAAATAATTCTAAATCTTCAAATACCTTTGAATTAGTATTTTTAATTTTACCAGTACCAAAATTATCAGGCCTAACATCAGCATTTTTAGATACATAATTGGGACCTGCACAAGTATTATATACTTTTATACTTGATTTAGTTTTGCCTCCAATTAAATCATAAATAGGAAGATTTTTAATCTTACCATTTAAATCCCATAAAGCGACATCGACTGCTGAAAGTGCTCTCATTTCAGCGCCAGTTCCAAAAAAACCAATATAAGGCTGCATCAATGAGTATATATATTCTAGTCTTGTGGGATCTTTACCTATTAAAATTGGAGCTAACCTAGAATGGATATCAGCTTCTACTGCTTCAGCACCAAACCAAGTTTCTCCTAAACCATATGTGCCGTCTTCATTATAAACTTTTACCCAAATTAAGTTAGGATGATCCGGAGTTCTTATGGTTTCTATTTTTTTTATTAACATTTAATAATTTTATAAAATAAATTTTATTAATACAAATTTTTAAAAAAAATAAAATATAAAATAAAGTTTTAATTTAAAAAAAGGGATAATAACAATTTATTAAGAGCTTCTTT
>CAZFKZ010000109.1:0-2690 GCA_964519035.1 uncultured Rhodobacterales bacterium
ATAAGCAAATGTCCATATCATGGAGAAGGTATTCCTCAAAAACATCCTACTGGAAAAGGTCAAACAAATAGAGACTGGTGGCCAAATAGTTTAAATCTTAAAGTTTTAAGTCAACACTCAGAATTAGTTAATCCATTTGATAATAAATTTAATTATAAAAAAGAATTTAAAAAACTAAATTATAAAGCTCTTAAAAAAGATATTGAAAAATTAATGACCGACTCCCAAAGTTGGTGGCCAGCAGATTATGGTCATTATGGTCCATTAATGGTGCGTTTATCGTGGCATGCTGCGGGTACTTATAGAACTGGTGATGGTAGAGGTGGAGCTGGAACTGGTAATCAAAGATTTGCGCCACTTAATAGTTGGCCCGATAACGTAAACCTAGATAAAGCAAGATTGTTGCTTTGGCCTATTAAAAAGAAGTATGGGAAAAAAATTTCATGGGCTGATCTATTTGTATTAGTAGGTAACGTTGCAATCGAATCAATGGGACTTGAAACTTTTGGTTTTGGTGGTGGTAGAGAAGATATTTGGGAACCAGAAGATGACATTTACTGGGGTTCTGAAAAAGAATGGCTAGGCAATAATCGTTATAATAAAAAAAGAGAACTTGAAAATCCATTAGGAGCAGTTCAGATGGGGTTGATTTATGTTAATCCTCAAGGACCAGATGGTAATCCAGATCCTCTTAAAGCTGCAAGAGATATCAGAGAGACGTTTGGTAGAATGGCTATGAATGATTATGAAATAGTTGCTCTAGTTGCAGGAGGACATACATTTGGTAAATCACATGGTGCAGCATCGGAATCTTATAAAGGACCTGAGCCTGAAGGATCAAAAATCCAAGAGCAAGGAACTGGATATAACAGTAGTTACAAAAGTAGTCATGGTGCTGATACTATAAGTAGTGGTATTGAAGGAGCATGGACATCAAATCCTATCAAATGGGATATGGGATACTTTGATAATTTATTTGGTTATGAATGGGAATTAACAAAAAGCCCAGCAGGTGCACATCAATGGAAACCAAAGAAAAATGGTAAGGCTATTGCAATGACGCCAGACGCACACGTTAAAGGTAAAGAAAATATGCCTATGATGCAAACTACAGATTTATCAATGAAAATGGACCCAGGTTTTGGAAGAATTTCTAAATATTTTCATCAAAACCCAGAGGAATTTGCTGATGCTTTTGCAAGAGCATGGTTTAAATTAACTCATAGAGATATGGGGCCAAAAGTAAATTATTTAGGTCCTGAAGTGCCAAAAGAAAATTTGATTTGGCAAGATCCTATTCCTAAAAATAAATATAAACTTAAAAATAATGATATTGAGGCATTAAAGAAAAAAATTGCAAGTTCAGGATTAGCAGTATCACAATTGGTATCAGTTGCTTGGGCTTCAGCATCAACTTATAGAGCTTCAGATAAAAGAGGTGGGGCAAATGGTGCCCGTATAAGATTAGCACCAATGAAGAATTGGAAAGCTAACAATCCATCTATGCTATCTAAAGTAATTAAAGTTTATGAAAAAATTAAAAAATCATTTGATACTAAATCTAAGTCTGTATCTTTGGCAGATTTAATTGTTTTAGGAGGCTCTGTGGGTATCGAAAAAGCTTTAGGTACAAAAATAAAAGTTCCTTTCAAGCCAGGAAGAGGAGATGCCACACAAGATCAAACTGATATTCATTCATTTGGTTTGCTGCAACCAGTAGCAGATGGATTTAGAAACTATGCTAAAGGTGATAATTCAACAATTGCTGAAGAATTATTAATTGATAAAGCTCAACTATTAAATTTAACTACATCAGAAATGACAGTGTTAGTTGGTGGAATGAGAGTTTTAGGTACTAACTCTGATAATTCTAAAAATGGAGTTTTTACAAAAAAACCAGGAAAACTTACAAATGATTTTTTTGTTAATCTGTTAAGCATGGATATCAAATGGAAAGAAGTTTCAAAAAAAGAAGATATCTTTCAAGGTAAAGATCGAAAAACAAATAAAGTTAAATGGACTGGAACGCGAGCTGATTTAATATTTGGTTCAAACTCCCAGTTAAGAGCTATTGCTGAAGTTTATGCAACTGATGATGCTCATGACAAGTTTGTAAATGACTTTATATCTGCTTGGACTAAAGTCATGAATGCGGACCGTTTTGATATTAATTAAAAATTAAAATTAATTATGAGCCAGGTTAGTTTTGATGATTTTTATCAAGTTCCAAATCTTAAGTTTGATATTTCAAGGTTAAGATCTGATCTGGAAATTGTTTTAAAGAAAAGAAAATTTAACTCACCAGGTGTCTCACATTTTGGAGCAATATCTTTAAATCAAATACCTAACGATGAAAATTCTATAAAAGGAAACAATATAAGGGGTAAATATTGGACAATTGCTGACGAGTCTGGAAAGGAAGTATCAAGAGATATTGATATTGATGAATCTAATTACACACAATTAGTACCTGAGTTTCAAGATACTTACTTTAAAGAAGTATATGAAACTTTAATCAAAAGGTTTAAGTTAGGTAGAGTAAGATTGTTATTAAAGGAGCCTAGGTCAACATTAAGTTGGCATAAAGACCCAGAACCAAGATTACATATACCTATCATTACAAATCTTGGCTGTTCAATGGTTATTGAAAATATAGCCAAACATTTGCCAGCTGATGGATCTGTCACAAT
>CAZFKZ010000110.1:0-2685 GCA_964519035.1 uncultured Rhodobacterales bacterium
AAAGAAAATTATTAGCCATTGTTGCAGCCGATATGGCAGGTTTTTCAAGATTAATAGAAAAAAACGAATTAGATATTTTAAAACGTCAAAAAAATATCTTCCATCAAGTTATCAACCCTGAAATTAAAAAATTTAATGGTAAGATTATCAAAACAACAGGCGATGGTTTCTTAGCAACTTTTGAAAGCGCCTTAAATGCTGTTGATTGTAGTATTGAAATCCAAATTAAGATTAATGACTTCGAGTTAAAATATAATGATGATGACAGAATATGGTATCGATTGGGAATTAATATAGGTGATGTCGTAATTGATGAGGGTGATGTTTTTGGCAATAGTGTAAATATAGCAAGTAGATTAGAAGCTATTGCAGATCCTGGTGGAATTTGTATAACATGTGATATTTTTGAAAATGTTAAAAATTTGAATTCTTACAAATTCGAACATCTTGGTAATCAATTTTTAAAAAATATTAATCAACAAATTGATGTATACAAAATTTTAATACAAAGTTCTAAAAAAAATATAAATCATGCCAACCAAATATTAACAGATATTGATCAAGAGATTCGTTACTGTAGTTCAAAGGACAAAACTATAATTGCTTATGCTAAAGTTGGAAATGGTCCTCCTATATTAAAAGCTCCAAACTTCATGAGCAGTCTTGAACATGATTGGCGAAATCCTCTTTGGACTCATATGTATAGATTTTTAGCTCAAGAAAGAACATTAGTACGTTTTGACCAAAGGGGGAATGGCTCTTCAGATCTAGATCCATTAGAAATTACATTTAATAATTTTGTTGAAGACATGGAAGCAGTTGTGCACGATTCAAAAATTGAAAAATTTCCAATTTTTGGTGTCTCTCAGGGCTGTGCAGTTTCTATAGCTTATGCAATAAAATTTCCTGAAAAGGTTTCTCATTTAGTTTTAATTGGAGGTTTTGCTAGGGGTAAAGGTAAAAGAAATGACCCCAGTTACGCGGCTAAAAGTGAGATGGAACAGATGATGATATTAAGCGGGTGGGAAGATGAAAATCCAGCATTTAGACAATTTTTTGCTTCTACTATGATACCCGAAGGTACTAAAGAACAAATGGATTCTTTTAATAACATTATGAAAGTAACAACGTCTGCTAAAAATGCAGCAAAAATATCAAGTGTTAATGATCAAATTGATGTATCTGATTTGTTATCTCAGTTGGAAGTTCCAACAATTATATTTCATTGTACAGACGATGCAAGAGTTCCAATTTCTGAAGGGAAATTTCTTTCTGCACATATTAAAAACAGTAAATTTATTTCCATAAAAAGTAAAAATCATCTTTTGCTTGAAACTGATGAGGGGTGGGAGTTGTTTAAAGAAGAAGTAAACAATTTTTTGAAAGTATGAAATTAATTTTTATATAGCTATTTTTTTAGCTATTTCTGTAATATCTCTCATGAATTCTTCTGCTAGGCCCGTTAATTTCCTACCTTCAAGCCAATGAATTAATAGTACTAAATTGATATTTATCTTACATATTTAATAAAGTTTATTTACTTTTATTTAAAAAAACTTTTAAATATAAATACGTAAAATATGAGTTTCAAATGATTAATATACATGGGGTTAGAGGTTCAGTTCCTAATTCAAGTCAACATACTTTAAGATATGGTGGCAATACACCTTGTGTCGAAGTCAAAACTGCTAAATATCAATTAATTTTTGATTGTGGTTCTGGATTTTCAAAAATTGATTTTGCTAATGATCTACAAACTATTTTATTCATATCTCACTTCCATCATGATCATATTCAAGGTTTAGCTTTCAACAATTATGAACAATTAACAACTAAGAAAATTATTATTACTTCAGCGCATTCTAATAAAACTGATACTTTCAATAGTTTATCAAATTATTACAGTCATCCATATTTCCCAATTAATTTCATTGAACTTAATAAAAGTTTTGATTTTTTGGAGTTTGATGATGTGGTTGCTCAATTTAAGAATTTAAAAATAAGATCTATAAATTTAAATCATCCAGGAAAATGTTCTGGGTATAGTCTTGTTGAAGGTAATAAAAAATTTTGTTATTTATTAGATAATGAATATGAAGACAGTCAGAAATTGGAGCTGATAAAGTTCTGTAATAATTCTGATACTATAATTTGGGATGGAATGTTTCTCAATGAAGAGTTGCCTTATAAAAAAGGATGGGGACATTCAAGTATTGAGCAGGGAATAGATTTTGCTAATCAAATTAAAGTAAAAAATTTCTTGATCTCTCATCATGCTCCATCAAGAGAAGATGACGAAATTGATAAAATGCAAAATCAATTTAGTTCTAATAATATAAAATTTGCGTCAGAAAATGAGGTTATAGAATTTTAATGGAGAAAATTAAACTAAACATAAATCAAAGTGTATTCAAAGTTGGTGAGTTACCAGATAAAATGTATTTATTGGTTAAGGGATCAATTGGAATTTATTTACCAACAAATGAAACCAAAAAGCCTAATTTCATTATTCAAGAAAATGAATTGTTTGGTGAAATGGGAGTTATTGAAAATGAACTTAGGATGGCAACTGCAAGGTGTTTAACGGATAGTGAAATTATATCTATAACAAAAGATGAATTTGATAAAAGAGTTAATAGTTCAGATGTTTTTGTTAAAGGCTCTTTGAAGGCATTATCATACAGA
>CAZFKZ010000111.1:0-2667 GCA_964519035.1 uncultured Rhodobacterales bacterium
TTATTCTTATTGCAAGTTTCTTTATTTTAATTACATCTAGATATATTCTTAAAGATTAATAACTTTATGACAAAAAATTTTTTAGAAATTGATAATGTTACTTTTGCTGCTAGTGAAAAAAACAAAGTTAACAATGTTTCATTAACAATAGAGAATGAAGGTGATATTATCTGTCTATTAGGACCATCTGGTATTGGTAAAACTACAATTTTAAGAACTATAGCTGGACTTGAAAAAATTCAATCTGGTAAAATTTCACTAAAAAATAAAATTATTTCCTCTAAAAATATTCATGTTGAACCAGAACATCGAAATATTTCTTTGGCTTTTCAGGATAATTCTCTTTTTCCGCATTATAATGTAATAGAAAACATACAATTTGGTGCTGAAAGAAATAAAAAAAAGAAAAAGACTTTAACAATTGATGAGGTTGTTGAATTTCTTCATCTAGAACATGTAAAAGATAAATTTCCACATCAGATAAGTTCTGGTGAAGCTCAAAGAGCTGCATTAGCTAGAGCACTACTTTCTAAACCTGATTTATTGTTGTTAGACGAACCCTTATCCAATGTTGATCAAAGCTTTAAAGAAGAAATACAAGTTAAACTAAAACAAATTTTAACTGATTTAAAGATTACAACAATTATTGTAACTCACGACTCTTACGAAGCATTTTATCTTGGAAGTAAATGTGGAATAATTTTAGATAGCCAATTAAAGCAGTATGATGATCCATACAATGTTTATCATTTTCCAAATTCAATAGAAGTTGTCAATTTTTTGAATAGAGGAATTTTAATTCCAGCAAAAGTTACAGGTGAAAATACTCTAGAAAATGAAGATTTAGGAACAATTAAAGGAAATTTTATTAAACATTATTCAAAAGGATCTGATGTTCAGCTACTATTGCAACCAGAAGATCTAGAGCATGATGATACAAGTAATTTAAAACTAGAGGTAGTTGATAGAAAATTTAGAGGTACTAATTTTATCTACACATTAAAAACAAGTAGCGAGTTACTAATACCAGTTTTTGTCCATTCACATCATATTCATCAACATGAGGTTGATGAAAAATTTGGTATTAAGAGACCAATTAATATTGATCATATAGTTTGCTTTTAATAAATATTTATCTTCAATATGAGCATTAGATCTAAAATATTTTTTAAAGGTGTAAGTGATGTGAGCCCTTTAATGATACCGGTAGTTCCTTTTGGAATAATATTTGGAGTACTTGCTATTGATTTTGGTTTGTCTCCAATTACTACAATGGCGATGTCGATCATTATCTTTGGTGGAGCTTCACAAATAATTTTTTTACAACTTTTTTCAGCTGGTGCATCATCATTAGTAATTTTAAGCTCTGTTGGTGCCATAAATTCAAGGCATTTACTATATGGAGCAGTATTATCAGAGCAC
Organism: uncultured Rhodobacterales bacterium; assembly: GCA_964519035.1. Classification (GTDB taxonomy): domain Bacteria; phylum Pseudomonadota; class Alphaproteobacteria; order Puniceispirillales; family Marisalimonadaceae; genus CAJJBL01. The sequence continues at coordinate 1,423 of CAZFKZ010000111.1, forward strand.
ATGTCAGACTTTAAAATGACATGGAAAATAATAATTTCATATTTTTTAGTTGACCAAGCTTTTGCTGTTACAAATCCTTATTTAAAGAAAAGTAATGAAAAAGATAAGGTATTTCATTCGTTTGGAGCAGGGGCTACCTGTTGGACAGTATGGCAAACAACAACAGTAATTGGAATATTTCTAGGTTCAATAATACCTGAAAAATTGGGTCTAAGTTTTGCAGTTCCTTTAACGTTTTTAGCTCTTTTAGTTAATGATTTTAGAAGATTGATAAATGTGATTGTAATTATTGTTTCTGGATTGGTCGCAACGATTGGTTATGAGGCTATACCTTTTAAAGCATATGTAATTGTAGCTGCAATTTGCGGTTTAGTTGCAGCAATGATTTTAACTAAATTTAAAAGATTAAATAATGGTTGAGTGGTCATTAATAATTTATTGTGGGATAATTACTTTTTTTTCAAGATATCTTATGATTGCGATACTTAAAAAAGAAATGTTCACTGATAGAATTAGGGAAGTTTTATCTTATGTTCCGTCTGCAATTTTTCCTGCAATAATTTTTCCAGCAATATTTTTAGATAACACAGGTGATTTTTTATTAGAAGCTAATCCAAAAGTATTTGCATCAATTATAGCTATATTAATAGGCCTAATCACTAAAAATGTAATAGCAACAATTTTTTCTGGATTAATTTCTTATTGGTTTTTAATTTTTATTATTTTTAATTAGCACCTAATTGAATATTTCTACTAACGTTACTTTCAATCATTTTAGGCCTAGCCAGGTTCAGCTTAGACATTATATCAACATATTCATTGACACTTTTAACTTGTAGTCTTGGATTAAATTTTTTTTCATTACCAATAGTACTTGAAAATTTACCGTTATAATCATGACCTGGGTAAACTAAAGTTTCTTCAGGTAATTTTAAAATATTGTTGAATAAAGAGTTGTAAGCGTCAACAGAGCTACCGTTTTGAAAATCTGTTCTACCAGTACCATTTATCAAAAGTGTATCCCCTGTAAAAAGATGACTATCTAATAAAAAACTATAACTGTCCGAAGTATGCCCAGGTGTATAAAGTGATTTAATCTTTAAACTATCAATTTCTATAATATCACCATCCTTTACTTTGATTTCAACTGTATCAGCTGGAGTATGTTCGCCCATTAAAGTAGCACAATCAGTTACTTCTTTTAATTTAGATGCACCAGTTACATGGTCAGCATGAATATGAGTG
>CAZFKZ010000112.1:0-2646 GCA_964519035.1 uncultured Rhodobacterales bacterium
AGAATGGCTGTTAAAGGTAATTCTTGGCAAAATCTCTATCCTAAAGAGATGAGAGCTTATCAAGACTGGTGGTCTAAAGTCCAAGCTGCTTAATTCTATTTTAACTTCAGAAACAACCCTGTTTAGCAGGGTTGTTTCTATTATATGGGTATTTTATGTTAATTTCTAAAAATAATATCTTGTTTAAAATCCCTGTTATTTTTATGATAATTTTTTTTGTATTACCTTTGTCATTAACAGTAGTTTGGAGTGTTTTTGAAAGAACCATGTTCTGGATGGAGCCAGGTTTTACTTTATTCTCTTACGAAAATTTTTTCTTTTCAGCACGATTAGAAAATTTTGTAGTGTCCATGTTACATTCTTCTGTATCTGTATTTTTCTCTTTTTTAATAGGTTTTCCAATTGCTATTTTTATTAGACGAAGAGTAAAAAAAATTGCTCAACATAGAGTTATGTTATTATTTATCCTTCCTTTTATGGTATCTGAAATAATAAGAATTTTTGCTTTAAGGCCTATTTTATCTAGGAATGGTGTTTTAAATGATCTGCTTATAAATTTTGGTTTTATTGACAGCCCAATATCTGCCTTTGTGTTTACTCCCACAGGAGTTGTAATTGGAGAAATAGTATCTTTTCTTCCCTTTATGATATTTTCTACTTTTCTTGCTTTAGAAGCTATTCCAAATTATATTTTTGAGGTTTGTTCTGATCTTGGTGTCAATAGACGTAGAATGTTTACTGATATTTATCTACCACTCGCAGCTCCAGGACTATTCGCAGGAAGTGTTTTTATATTTGTTAATGGGATTGGTATAGCTCTCATTCCAACAATACTTGGAGGGCCTGGTTCAGTTAATGCAGGCCTCATAGCTACGCAAGCCATTATAGCATTAGATTTTCCTTTAGCTATGGCAGTTAGTGCAATAATGATGTTTACCTTAATGGGACTTCTTTATATTGGTCATAGACTATTTAATCTAACTAAATTATTGGAGCCAATAAGTTAATGTCTTTAAGAGATGATTTTCAACCTAAATGGAAACTGTTATTAAAATGGGGATGGTTATCTTTTGCTGTTTTTATATTGATGGCACCAGTTTTTTATACAATGTATATTTCTTTTAATGAACTTGGTTTTGGAGCAAAATATTATATATTTACCTTTCAATGGTACCAAAATGTTTTTTCAGATAAGCAATTAATAAATGCATTAGGTTGGACTATGTTATTAGCCTTAATAACTCTACCAATAGTTATCCCTTTTGGTTTACTTTCAGCAAAATTATACAAACAAAGTACAAAAAAAGTTTGGATAGTTTTTGTTTTACTATCACCTTTATTTGTACCTGCAGATATCTTGGGATCAGCACTTCTGGTTTTTTTTAAAAATTTAAATAAATTTTTTACTTTTATTTCAGAATATACAGGTATTTATATGTTTGAGACTTGGTTCGACCTTGGAATAATGAGTGCTGTTATAGGACTTATAGTTTATACTCTGCCATATGTTTTTGTTGTAATAATGATAACTATGGCCAGATACAGACCTGAACAGACAGAGGCAGCAAGAGACCTTGGTGCTTCTGCATGGAGAGCTTTTTGGGAAATTGAATTTCCACAAATACGTGCTGGTGTTTTTAGTGCTTGTGCTTTTGTTGTTATTTTAACTTTTAATGAATACACTAGAACAAGTTTATTAAAGGGTGGGTTTGATACATTTACATCAGTCCTTATCTCACAGATGCTGAACACAGGTATGTCAGAAGAATCCTATGCTATGGCATCTATAGTTAGTTTAGTAGCTATAATAATTGTCTCTGTGATATTAATAGCTACTGCAGTAAGAACGGAACAACTGGAAAAGTTAACAAGAGCTGTAAAAGAACCTAACTAATTTTTTATTGGAGTAATAATATTGACTAACAAAAATGCAGTTGAAGTTAAAAATTTAGTTAAAACTTATGGTGACGTTTATGCATTAAAAAATGTTGATCTTAAAATTGCTGAAGGTGAGTACTTTGTTCTTCTTGGACCTAGTGGTGGTGGGAAAACTACTCTTTTAAGGTCAATAGGTGGGTTTATTCGTCCAGACAGTGGTAACGTCACTATAAAAGGACAAAATGTTGATAATTTACCACCTGAAAAAAGACCAACATCTATGGTTTTTCAGGGCTTTGCTCTTTTTCCTCATATGTCTGTTTCACAAAATATAGGTTATGGATTAAAATTAAAATCTATTGAAAAAGAAGTTATTTTTTCTAAGGTTAACAAAATGATGGATCTTGTTGGCCTCACTGGTTTATCAAAGAGAATGCCACATGAGTTGTCTGGTGGACAACAACAAAGAGTTCAATTAGCTAGAGCACTTATTTTAGAAAATGATGTTTTGCTATTAGATGAACCTTTGTCAGCTCTAGATGCACAACTCAGAAAAGACATGTGCATTGAATTAAAAAGACTTCAAAAAACTGTTGGTATTACCTTTGTACACGTAACTCATAATCAAGAAGAGGCAATGTCTGTAGCTGACAGAATAGCAATAATTGCAGACGGTGAAATGTTAGAAGAAGGAACACCAGAGGAGATATATAGTAATCCCAAAAATAAATTTACTGCTGAATTTATAGGTGAAAAAAATATTTTTGA
>CAZFKZ010000113.1:0-2630 GCA_964519035.1 uncultured Rhodobacterales bacterium
ATTTGACCAATATTATAGTTTGATCCACCAGTTGAAGGCGCTGTACATCTGTAAGCTTTATCAATCCCTTTTTTTCTTCCGTGTTCTTTAGCAATTGCAGATTTGTGCAACATTTTACATATTGCGTTACCAGTTTGGAAATAAACACCAGTTGGTCCACCTGTTCCTATCGTAAAAAACTCTGCTGATTTTGCAACCCCCGTTAAAGACAAAGATGCAACTAATATCAGTAAAGCACTCGATAGAGATGTAATTATTTTTTTCATTTTTTCTCCCTCTATATCGTTATTTTTATATCTTAATTCTAACAGCTATTAATTGGGTATGTATAGTAAGATTTTATATTGATTCAGACCATTTTTTTAACTGATCAACACCTTCAATAATTTTAGGTGCAAATTCACTTAGAATCTTATCATCAATTCTTTCACCAACTTTAATTTGATCCATAAATTTTTGACCATCAAAGTCGGTAAAGCTGAGTCTTGCTAACATTCTACTTTTATCAAAACCAAAATCAGACCCAGGTAATAAAGCTACACCAGTATTTTTTAATATATTGTCACACATTTCTGATGAAGAGTTAAATTTTTTATTCAAAAACTCAGGCATTAAGTAAAACCCACCTTGTGGACTATTAATTAAAACTTTGTTAGATCTTAGGTTTTCATAAACAAAGTTACCAACCGCTTTTAAGATATTTCTAGATTTATTGATATAATCTGAGTGATCATTTTCATAAGCTTTTATTGCTGCATATTGAATAGGAGCACTAACAGCAGAAAAAGTTTCACTCGCCAGAACATTAATCATATTTTTAATTTCTTTTAATGAGTCTGGTATTATAAAATAACCCAATCTCCATCCACCAGCTCCACACCATTTACTTAATCCTGTACTTACAATAGTTTTTTCCGGGCAAAAACTGGAAATAGATTTATAATTATCTTCAAAACTTAAGTCTGAATATATTTCGTCAGATAAAATAATAAGATTATGATTTTTAGCAACATCTGCTATTTCCTCTAAATTTTTACAAATTTGACCCGAAGGGTTATTTGGTGAATTTATAAATAGTAGATAATTTTTATTCTTGTCTTTTAAAATAATTTCCTCAATTTCTTTTCCTGATGGAAACCAATTGTTCTCTCTTTTTGTTTGTAAAATCTTAATTTTATTTCTACCTAATATCGCTTGAGGTGCATAAGAAACCCAACTAGGTGCAGGCAATATAATTTCTCCATCAAAAATGACATGTAATAAAAACATTAATTCCTTAGAACCAGGTCCAATAATTACATTTTCAGATTTATAACTATAATTTTTTTTGCTTGAATTGTGTTTTGCTACAGCATCTCTTAGTTCTGACAAACCTTGCATAGGTAAATATTTATTTTGGTGGGCATTATTTTTTAATTCTTCAACAACATCTTGGGGTACTTTAAATGGAGATTGTCCAAAACCAAATTTAAATATTTTTTTTCCTTGTTCTTCTAATTTTCTAGAAGTTTCATTAATTGCTAGAGTAGATGATGGTTTTAGATTTTTAACTAAATTTTTTAACATTTAATTACTTAATTCTTTCAAATTTTTAAATTGTTTTAAAGCCTCAGGATTTGCTAAAGCTTCTTTGTTCTTAATATTATTTCCTTCTATAGTATTTTTTACCGCTAGCTCTACTATTTTACCACTTTTAGTTCTTGGGATATCTTTAACTTCAATTATTTTACTTGGAACATGTCTTGGAGAAGCATTTTTTCTTATTTGTAACTTTATCTTTTTTAACAAATCTTCTGTAAGGTAAAATTTTGTATTCATGACTAAAAAAAGAATAATTCTCACATCATTATCCCAAGATTGTCCCACAACAATAGATTCTTTTACTTCTTTAAATCTTTCTACTTCTGAATAAATCTCAGCAGTTCCAAGTCGAACACCACCTGGATTTAAGGTCGTATCTGATCTGCCATGAATTATAAACCCATTAGTTTTTCTAATTTCAGCAAAATCACCATGATGCCAGGTATTATTAAAACGATTAAAATATGCTTCTTTAAATTTTTTATCTTTTTTATCATTCCAAAATTTTAAAGGCATAGATGGAAAAGGATTTTTACAAACCAGTTCTCCTTTGTTATTTTTGATAGATTTTCCTTTTTCATTAAAAATATCAACATTTAAAGCCAATCCTTTATTTTGAATTTCACCTTTATAAACTGGCTGATATATGTTTCCCAAAACAAAACATGACACTATATCAGTTCCTCCTGAAATTGATGATAAATGAACATTTTTTTTTATATTTTTATAAACATAATTAAATCCATCATTAGATAATGGTGAGCCAGTTGAGCAAATTGTTTTTAATTTATTAAGTTTATATCTATATTTAAGTTTTGGTTTTAATTTACGTAAAGCATCTATATATTTTGCACTCACACCCAATAGTGTAATTTTTTCTTTTTCAACAATCTTTAATAGTAAATCATTTTTTTTAAACATTGGAGATCCATCAAATAAAACAATCGAAGCTTTTGATGCCAAAACACTCACAAGCCAATTCCACATCATCCACCCACAAGTAGTAAAGTAAAAAACGTTATCTCCTTCTTTAATATCACAATGTAGTT
>CAZFKZ010000114.1:0-2627 GCA_964519035.1 uncultured Rhodobacterales bacterium
AAATTGGAGCAGCACCCCTCATTATTCCCACTAAAACTGTAGGTTTATATTTTTTATGAATCTCAATTGCTAACTTCTCAACAATTTTGTTATACTCATCAAAAGTGATAATTAATTTATCTGCCATAAATTTTACTATCATAACTAAAAAATTTTAAAAGGGAGAAATTATGAAAGCCTATTGGATCAGTTTATATACAAAAGTTGAAAATCAGGACAATTTAAAAAGATACTCAGAAGTTGCAACACCAGTTATTAAAAGCTTTGGTGGAGTTCCCCTTGTTAGAGGTGGAAAACACGAAACATTTGAAGGAGATGATTTTTCAAGAACAGTTGTGTGGGAATTTCCAAGTTATGAAAAAGCTATCGAATGCCATAATTCTAAAGAATATTTAGCTGGATGGGATCTAGCAAGAAATACAACTGTTAGACATATGCAGGTAATTGAGGGATTTAGTATTGAATAGGTTCAGGATCGATACTTCTCCACAAATACCAAGTAGCAACTGAACAATATGGTGAAAACCTTTTATTTAATAAACTTACATATTTTTCAGGTGGTAAATATTTTTTATTATAGTTTTTTGAAATAGCTCTTAACAAACCAATATCTTGTATGGGCCAAATATTTGAACGGTTATAAGTAAATAATAAGATCATTTCAGCTGACCATCTACCTATTTGTCTTAATTTAGATAAATAAATAATTGCCTCTTCATCTGTCATTTTTGGAATAAGTTTTGGATTAAATGTTTTATCCAATGTTTGCTTGGCTAAACTTTTTATTCCCTTTACTTTTTGTCTACTTAAGCCACAGCTTTTTAATTGAGTTGTTGTTAACTTATAAACTGTTTTAGCATTAATTTTATTCTTACATTTTTTTTTAAATTTTAAAAAAACTGAATTAGCAGCTGCAACACTAATTTGTTGACCAATAATACTTTTGCATAAAGAATAAAAAATATCTTTTCGTGTAGTAAGGGTGACTTCAGATGGTTCAGAATATTTACTTATTAAAAGTTTCATAACCTTATCTTTTTTAGATAAATATTTTTTTGCTAGATTCCAATATTTTGGTATTTTATTCATGTCTAGTAGTTGATGGAATTTTTTCTTTATGATAAATTTCTCTTCTTAAAATAATTAATGATGAAAATACTACCAACATCGCACCTAATAAAGTTTTAATTGTTGGAATCTCATCCCAAATTAAATATCCAAAAACTATTCCAAAGACTAGAGCCAAATATTTCAGAGGAGACACAAGTGAAACCTCAGATAATTTAAATGATTGACTAAGCCATAAATTTGCAAACCCTCCTAAAAATCCAATCATGCATAATAAAACTAGATCTTGAACACTGGGCATTATCCATCCGAAAGGTATTGTAAACAAACTTACTAAAGTAATAACTATTGAAAAGTTTAGTGAGATAAGCCAAACTGGTTCTGTTGTGGACAATTGTCTAATTGCAATCGCAACATAAGATAAACCTAAACAAAAAATAATTGGATATATGTAGTATATATTTAAAGCCCCAAAACCAGGTTCAGTAATTACAATAATTCCTATAAAACCAATCAATACAGCAAGCCATCTATAAAACCCAACCTTTTCACTTAAAAAAATAATTGAGAAAATAGTTGTAAATATTGGTGCAGCAAAAGAAATACTAACCACGGTAGCTAATGGTAAATTTCTTAATGCAATAAATATTGCAATTAAAGCTATCAATCCAAAGAAACATCTTAAAAAATGTAAACCTACTCTTTTTGTATAATAAAAATTTTTGATCCTATCTCTGGGCATAATTAAGAAGTATATAACTACACCAAAAAACCCTCTAAAAAATAGCACCTGTCCTAAAGGATAATCGTCAGACCACTTAACTATTAAATCCATAATAGAAAATGCACATACCGACATAAACATGTACAAAAAGCCTGATTGATTTTTAGTAAGCATAAGAATAATTTGTAGTTTAAACTAAAGGATAAGCAATGGAAATAGCAGTTTTAGGATTGGGATGTTTTTGGGGACCAGAAATAAAATTTAGTAAAATTAACGGTGTGGTTAAAACTGAGGTTGGCTATTGTGGGGGCAATACTAAAGAAACTACCTATGAAGCAGTGTGCACAGGAAAAACAAATCATGCCGAAGTTGTAAAATTAGATTTTGATCCAAAGATTATAAGTTATGAAAAAATTTTAGAATATTTTTTTGAAATTCATGACCCAACTACTTTAAACTCCCAAGGACCAGATTTTGGAACCCAATATAGAAGTGAAATATTCTACTTAAATGACAAACAAAAAAAAATTGCAAACGAGATGGTAGACAAAGAGAATATAAAGCTATCTGAAAAAATTGTAACCAAAATTTCATTATTAAAAAACTATTGTGCAGCAGAAGAACATCATCAAAAATATTTAGAAAAAAGATAACATGTCTTTAGTAGATTCAAATTGGTTAGAACAGAACTTTGGTAAATTAAAAATAATAGATTGTTCGTGGCATATGCCACAAACTGAAAGAAGTGGTTTTAAAGAATATAATAAAGAACATATACCTAATGCAATTTTTTTTGATTTAGACAAAAATTCAAAAGTAAATACAGATTTACCAC
>CAZFKZ010000115.1:0-2617 GCA_964519035.1 uncultured Rhodobacterales bacterium
TAAAAGAATGAAAAATATTATTATACCTCAAATATTTCCAATAATATTACCACCCGCTGCAAACTTAACAGTAGAACTTTTAAAAGCCACAGCACTTGTTGCCCTTGTAACTGTTGTTGATTTAACATTTGAAGCAAAACAAATAAATGCCATCACTTGGCTTTCAGCCCAATGCTTTGGTACTGCACTTTTAATTTATTACATCATCTCAAGATTTTTTCTTGTTCCATTTTTAAGATGGCTAGAAGTTATTGCAGCAAGAAAAGTTGGAAAGGATAGAATTTAACATGAACGCAGAATGGAGATGGGATTTTGCATTTGAGATATTGCCAAAAATGTTATGGGCAACATTAAATACCATAATGGCTGCTGGTATTGGATATTCAATAGCTTTAATTGTTGGATTATTATTTTTATTAGGTCAAAGAACACGGTTTAAAATTATAAATATAATAAATAGAGAAATTATTGAGTTTATTAGATCAACACCATTGCTTATTCAGCTATTCTTTGTTTATTTTGTGCTACCTCAATTTGGGATTACTTTATCAGCTTGGGTTTGTGGAATGATTACAATTGGACTTCATTTTGGAACTTATTTGTCTGAGGTTTATCGAGGAGCATTAGAAGGTGTTCCAAAGACTCAGTGGGAGGCTTGCAGGGCCTTAAATTTTACAACTTTTTATACTTATAGAAGAATAGTTTTGCCTCAAGCATTTCCAATAGCAATTCCTGGAATGGGAAATTATCTGGTTGGAATATTTAAAGATACACCACTACTTTCAACAATTGGTGTTGCAGAATTATTTCATGCAGCAACAGCAGTAGGTGGTTATCATTATAGATACCTTGAGCCTTATACTATAGTAGGGGTTATCTTCTTAATTCTTTCAGTTCCAGCTGCAATGGGTATAAGAAAATTAGAAAGATCAGTTAATAAATCTCAAGGAAAGGTTAAAAATTAGATGAGTGATAAAGATAATTCTAATGATGTTTTGGTAAAATTCTCTGATGTTACCAAACGATATGGTGACCTTGTGGTGTTAGATAAACTTAATTTAGAAATTAAAAAAAATGAAATGGTTTCAATTATTGGACCTTCTGGATCAGGAAAAACAACTGTACTTAGAGTATTAATGACCTTGGAAAAAATAAATCAGGGTGTTATCCATCTTGATGGAGAACCCCTAACTCATATGGAATCTAATGGTAACCTAGTTGAAGCGAGTGAAAAGTATCTAAGAGAAAGACGTTCAAAAATTGGAATGGTATTCCAACAATTTAATTTATTTCCTCATATGACTGCTTTACAAAATTGTATTGAAGCTCCAATTGAAGTTTTGGGTATGAAAAAAGAAGAAGCAGAAGAAAGAGCTTTAGAGTTATTAGAGCTAGTTGGTCTAACAGATAAAAAAGATCAACATCCAAGTAGACTGTCTGGAGGTCAACAACAACGTGTTGCAATTGCCCGCGCTCTTGCAATGAGACCAAAAGTTATGCTGCTAGATGAAATTACTTCTGCGTTGGACCCAGAGGTAGTAGGCGAAGTATTGAATGTCATTAGATCACTAAATAAAGAACACAACCTAACAATGATAATGGTTACTCATCAGATGGGTTTTGCTAGAGAGATATCTGATAGAGTTTGTTTTTTTAATGAGGGTAAAATTTTTGAACAAGGACCACCAGAAAAATTATTTGATGATCCACAAAATGAGAGAACAAAGCAATTTTTACATGCAGTTCTTGATGCTAATTAATTAATTATTTTAGATTAGTCATCTGCATGAACTTTTTCATTTTTTTCATGCTTTTCCTGTGCAGCAATCGTGTATTTTGCAACAGGTCTTGCCATTAATCTTTTTAATCCAATTGGTTCTGCGGTATCTAAACAGTAACCATAAATATCTTCTCTAATTCTTGCTAGAGCTTTATCAATTTCTGAAATTAATTTAATTTGTCTATTGATAGCTTTCATTTCAACATTTTTATCTGTGTAGGAGCTTGCTTGATCAACAACATCTGCAGAAATACTATTATCATCCATACTGCCGTGATAAAGAGCATCATTATTTGCTTTAACTAAATCTTTTTTCCACTCTGTTAGCTTGATCCTAAAGAACACTTTATGTTTTTCACACATATATTTTTCAGTATCTTTAGGTACATAAGTTTTAGAAATTTTTATAGGAGCTTTAGCAACAACCTTTGTTTTGCTTACAGCTTTAGCTTTGGGCTTTGCAACTTTAGCTTTTGATTTTGAAACTTTTTTTTTAACTTTAGTAGTCTTTGGCATAGTATAATTTTGAATTTTCGCAGTATATTCAGCAAATTAGTGGTGTCAAGCAAGCTGAATTGTTATAAATATTTATAAATGACCAATAATACTAAAAATATAAATAATATTTTTTATATTTTTGTTTTATCTCATCTTATATTTTGGACTTTAGTTCCATCCCTTATTAATCAAAATTTACCATTAGATACTATTGAAGCATTGGCATGGGGAAGCAATCTTGATTGGGGTTTTAACAAACATCCTCCTATGAGCGCTTTTTTTCTAGAAGTTTTTTTTCAAATTTTTGGTCCTCAAGATTGGGCGTATTACCTACTTAGT
>CAZFKZ010000116.1:0-2577 GCA_964519035.1 uncultured Rhodobacterales bacterium
GAACAACAAAGAGTAGCAATTGCAAGAGCAATAGCTATGAAACCAGAATTAATTTTAGCAGATGAGCCTACTGGAAATCTAGATACTGAAAATTCTTATATGATTTCAGATATATTATTTAATTACGTAAAAGAAGAAGGGTCGTCATTAATTATGGTAACCCATGACCCAAAACTTGCAAATAAAGCAAAAAGAAAAATTAAAATTAAAGATGGAAAAATTAAATAATTCTTCAGAATTTAGTTTAATCTTTAAATATGCTTTAAAGGATTTAAGCAGAAATTACAAAAAACTCTCAAGCATAATTATTACTCTTTTTATTAGCTTGTTTATCTTAAGTGCAATTTTCACAATTGAAGATAGTTTAAAAAAAGAACTTAACGATAACGCTAAAACACTTTTAGGTGGTGATTTAGAAATTGATTATAATCGAAATCAAGGAAATCTTCAGTTAGTTAACAAGGTTAAAGAATTCTCAACTATCTCTCAAATGATTGAGTTTAGTACAATGGTTTCAACAACTAATAGAGAAAAAAATAAATCCCTTTTTACAAGGATTAAAACAGTTGATACTAAATACCCCTTATATGGTTCCGTTGAATACGAGCCTATTGGCGCTTTTAACAGAATGCATAATGAGCCAAATACAGTTTTGATCAATCAAAGCCTATCCAAAAACTTAAATCTTAAAATTAATGATAAAATTAAAGTCCAAGATCAGCTTTTTACAGTAATTGGAATTGTAAAATCAGTACCTGATGTAAGTGGTTTTGTTGCCTTTGGTGATTGGGCTCTTGCTGGGGAAGAAACCTTGAAAATATTGAAATTAAATGGAATTGGAAGCTTTTTAAACTATGAATATAAAGTAAAATTTAATGAAGATGACAATCCTGAAAAAATTGAACAAAAAATAGAAAATATCTTTAAAGAAGATCAAAAAGTAAAAATTAGGTACCCTGAAAATTCTGCAAGTGGATTAAAAAGAATTATAAATAATTTTTCTCAATTTTTATCCTTAGTCTCTATTAGTGCAATGCTTATTGCAGGAATTGGGATAGCAAATACTTTGCTTTCATTCATTAATCAAAATAATATGTCTATTGCAGTTAGAAAAGCAGTTGGATTTCATTCAGGAAATATAAAAACTCTTTATTATCTACAATTATTAATTTTATTGTTCGTGGTTACCACATTAGCTTATGGCTCTAGTTTTTTAATTGTTCCTATTGTAGATCGATATTTATCAGACGGCTTAGGATTAAATCTTTTACCTTTGTTTTCAGTTATTAATTTCATGAAAATATTTTTAGTGGGTCTCCTTGTTTTAGTTATATTTTCAATTCCAACAATAAACTCAATTGATCAGGTAAAAGCATCCAATCTATTTAGAAATGTTTTTCAAAACTTGGAGTTTTATTATTCGAAAAAATCGATCGCCTTTAGTCTTATATTGCTTTCAATTTTAATTATAATTTTTAGCTATGGATCAGAAAATCCAGCTTATAGTTTGGGATATTTTATAGCTTTTTTTGTTTGTCTTGGAGTATTTTTCTTATTATCAAAATTGATTATATTTTTTTTAAAAAAATACAAATCAACTCATAACATCTCATTAAAAGTTTCAATTAAAAATATCACTCAATCTAAAAGCATTACCCCTATTACTATTATGTCTTTAGGTTTGGGGGTCACCCTGTTGTTAACTTTAGCTTTAGTTGGAACTAATTTTAAGAGAGAGATTGCAAAATCTATACCAGATATTGCACCTGATTATTTCTTTGTAGGAATTCAAAAAGGCGAAAGAGATATATTTGAAACTAATTTATTAAACATGGATCCAAACGCTAAAATTGAAATTGTACCTATGGTCTCTTCAGGGATCATCAAAATTAACGGTATAAATCCAAATACTTATATTAAATCAGATAATGATAGTTATTGGGTTATAGGAAGTGACAGAAGGTCATCATGGGTTGATGATGTTCCTAAAGATAATCCACTAACAGATGGAAAATGGTGGGATTTAACAAAACCAGATGAACTTCAAATCTCATTAGACGCAAAAGTTGCAAGAGATTTAAAGATTAACTTGGGAGATATCTTTACTTTAAATATCTATGGACGTGAAATAGAAGGAACCATTGTCAGCTTTAGAGATGTTGATTACCGTGATTTAAGTATTAATTTTGCAATGTTATTTAATCCACAATTTGCAAACAATATTCCTCATGAATATTTAGCTACAGCTAAATTTGATAATATCCAAAAATTTGATGAAATATCAATGTTAGAAGTGCTGCCAAGTATATCAATGATTAAGATTGCTGATTACTTAATTAAAGTAACTGCTGTTTTAAATAAAGTCTTTATTGCTGTAACATTAATTTCTGCAATAACCATAGTAATTGGTTTGATTGTAATCACTAGTGCAATTATCGTCCAAGGAAAAGTTAAGGAATTTCAAAATTTAGTTTTTAAAATTTTAGGGTTTTCAAAAAAGAATATAATTTTCTCATCGCTTATAGAGTTTATAATTATTTTTAAATCAGTAATACTTATTGCAATTTTTTTTGCTGT
>CAZFKZ010000117.1:0-2574 GCA_964519035.1 uncultured Rhodobacterales bacterium
AACATTTTGTTCAGAACTTGAGCATGAATTTCCACAAATATCAGCATGACTTGCCTCAAAAGATGCTGTTGATGTTCCCGGTGATGTACTAGATGCAGTTATAAATTTAGCACCAACCGTAACACCTTTATCACCAGTCTTACCATCAACAGATGTATCGCTATGACTAATGCTTTTAATTCTATCTGCAATATCAGTGCCTGGCACATCGTAATCTGCAATTGTTGGTGTGGCATTATCTTTTAGAAAACTATTAATAGAATGTTTGGTAAACCCATAAGGTTCTTCATTATTAGCAACTGTTGGATCTATGCTATTATCTATCCGTAAAGGCTCTTTAGTAATGCTACTAATAGTATAATTTAATTGTCTATCTATTGGTAGTTCATCTATTACACTTTTAGCACCTTTGACATTGTTAATGATTGTTGTCTGACCGTTGAGTTTAATGTGAGTTTCGACATCTCCCCATTGTTTTTTTTCTTTAAAATCAATATAAACTATAACTCTAGCTTTTTGTGCACCTAATGTTGAGTCAAATATGTTTGTACTGTCACTTGCGTATTGCGCACCACTATCTGGTGTTAATGTCATCAAGCCTGTATCATAAACAAGAGTGTCTAAATTAGGCTCAGGATACTCAAGCACTATCTGTTCATCTTTGTTATTAATAGTTACAAAAACTTTTTTTTCTTCATCTTCACTAGATGCTTCACCTGTCAATTCTGCTAAAGCTGTTTCATTGATTTGTAAACCAAAGGCTTTTGCATCATCCTCAACTGATTGTCTTATTTGTGCAATATTAATAGCTTTGCTAGTAGTGTTTTGTGTTTGAGATTTAGCTTGCGCTGTATTTTGTTTTGTTGAGGTAAAGCTTGAACTCTTTGCTATACTTTTAATTATGTTAGAAGGTGAGCCTTGTGTAACACCCGCAAAAACTGAAGATGTGCTTAATAGAAAAATAATAATTGAATAATATAAAGATTTTATATTTATCATTTAAATACCACCGATTGAAATCCAGGCGTTGTAACATTTACTGTATTTATTCCATCAGAAATATTAAGTATACCAGGTACCATTCCTAGAGTATTTTTTTTACCAGGACCTAGGAGAACTACTGTACTTTTTTTATCAGATTCGGTAACAACTACAAACTCAGTACCTCTTGCACCAATTGATCCTGTTGGAATATTAACTTCTAAATTATCAGGATTTTGATTGCTTATTTCACCAGTTATAATTCTAACCGTTCCAATTTTAATATTTGAGACTATTTTTCCAACTTTAGATTTTGGGTCATAAACAAAGTCATCAATAGTAAGTTCTGACTTTTCTCCAATTGTTAAAGCTGTTTCATCTAGCAGGAGTATTTGTGCAGTGGATTGTGCTTTAACTATAATAGTATCTCCAAAATAGATTTTAGAGCCAGTTTCAAGCTTTTCATTTTTTTGATTAGTAATATCTCCAATCCCAGCTGAAATTACCCCTATTACATCATTTGCAAATCCAATGGATAATGAAAACATAAAAATTATCAATGAAAATAATAAAGTTTTAAATTTATTCATATAATGAAAACCTTTTAATAATATTAAATCTAGTAGTTTCTCTTATAGCAGAATTGTTTAATAGGGTCGAATCTGCATCCATTTTTGTGTGATTTAAATTGTAAAAAATTAGACCATCAGGATCAAATTTTTTCATAAATGGCAACAATTGAGTTATCCTTCCTGATAGCTGTAAATTTACTGTTTCAATATCATCTTCTCTTTCAATTGTACTGTGAATTTCTGTGTCTTTTGTTTCGTAAGTGTTAGTTTGAAAAGTTTTATCTACTTTAAATATCCCAAATGGCAAAATTCTAGTATAACTAAGATTTATACCTGGCCCTGTATAAGCATTATAATCAGCTTGAGCTTTTTTCTCTGTGTATGAAATTTTTGTCCCAATTAAATTTTTTTCAAATAAAGTATAATTATAACCAACACTAGCAGAATAAATATCACTGTTAGCATCATCAGGTAACTCAGCCTCAATACTTAAAACTTTATTATATTTTGTTCTTGAAATACTTGAGCTGTAGCTAACACTATTATTTTGATTAATAATATAACTATTATTAAAACCTATACCTTTACTATTTAAATCAGCTGATAATCTTTCATTAGTTTTAGAATAAAAAGCATAGGGAATAAAATAATGTTTACCAATGACTCTAGAATAACTAACCGAACCTGAAACTAAATCATTTTCAAAATCTGGATCTTTATTTTGAGTATTTATGCTCAATCCTCCATTAAAACTAATAGCTGAAGTAGCGTCTAAATTTTTCCCAATTGTAATTGAAGAACCTCTTGAATATGTTTTGTCATATCTTGTACCTCCCATACGACTTGGATCATCCCCAAAAAAAAGATCTCCAGACTTAGTTAGTCCATCAATGTTTGAATGATCGGTTTGCATATAATTAATATCTGCATACGCAAACCACTTAGGTTGTGGTTTAGATTGATCTCTAATTGTTTTAAGAATGTCTTCAATATAATCTCTAGTCTCTTTTGTGGTATTAGG
>CAZFKZ010000118.1:0-2561 GCA_964519035.1 uncultured Rhodobacterales bacterium
AAAAGTTTTACCAAAAACTCTTTTTACTTTATCCTTAGATGCAGATAGGACTTTTGTGTATTAGATAAATTCTATATTTAATACTTCTAAAAATTTGTAATTTTAATTGATCATTAATATCTGACAATTAATGAAAATAAATTGAAAACTCAAAATACATAATCATTTAATAATCTCCTTTTAAAAAGAATAATCCAAAACCTAATCTATAAACCATGACATTCTTCAACAAGAAATATTAATTAGTCCTTACGTTGATCTACTATTTTGATTAAACTGTTAATATGACAAAACTTATAAATTTATATTCTAAATTTAATACTTTTGAAGATCATTGGTCTCCAAAAGTTATCGCCGAAATGAATGACTATCAATTTAAACTAGTGAAAATCAAAGGTGAGTTTATTAAACATCAACATCTTGAAACCGACGAAGTTTTCATAGTTATTGAAGGTAAGATGAGTATTGAGTTTGAAACTGAAACAATAGACATTAACACCGGTGAAATGATAGTGGTGCCAAAAGGGGTAACACATAAACCTTTTTCAGAAGAAGAATGCAAAGTGATGTTAGTAGAACCAAGGGGTGTTTTAAATACCGGTAATGCTGAAGGGGATATGACTTCTCCGAATGACCAATGGATATAAATAGGTTTCAATTTTATAAGGAATTTGTTTATTGTTTTACTACAATCATTGACTTTAAATTGGAAAGATTAAATGACTGAAAAAAATTATCCAACTAAAATAGAACATAGTGAATGGTTAAGAAGACAAAATTACTTTCTTGAAGAACAAAATAAACACCTCAAAAAAGAATTATTAGAATCAAAAGAATATATAGAAACTCTCTTACAAAAATTAAAAGAGAGATGATAAGTTGCTTGTAAAATAAATTTCCCTATTAAAAAAGTAGGGTAATTGCAATCATATGTTTTTACTAAATGTCTAAAAAGAAATGCTCCAATGAAAAAGTGTTATATATGTAAATTTCCATATGATGAATTTTTTAAATGCAACCTGGAAGATAACGATAATATCTTTGATTGTTGTATTAAATGTGCAAAGTTTGAGGCATTAAATAATAAAGATTTTAAGTTGTTAAATGAAAATAAAAACACAAAAGAATCCTAATATACAATGGTAAAAGTCAGGTCAAAAAATTGTTATAAGTTCCATAATCAAATGGAAGATCTTTATAGATTTAGATACCATTGAATAAAAGACTGGGTTTTTATCTGTAAAAAGTGTCTTCATGAAATTTAAACTTTATTTAAGTTTACCTATCAATATGCTGGTTCTTGGAAGAGTAAAAAGAAATAAGACCCAATCTCTTTAAAATTATCACCATAATCTAATCTAAAACTGCAAATAAAATTAGGAAAAGTTAACTGCTTCTATCAAAGATGAATTATTATTTCTTGGGTTATTGACATCTTTACTAATACGATGAAAATTTATATTATTATTTGCATGACTATTTATTATATCCTCTCCTTCAAGGTAATAAGATATCTCATTATCTTCTAACAAAACTGGTTGGCGGTGATGAATATGATTAATATTATCTGTAGAATTACGAGTAAGAATTAGACAACCAATTTCATTATAAAGTCCTGCAAAATTATTCGATGTACTGTAGTGATAAAATGGAATTTTTTCTTTATCTTTTCTTTGCCATTCAAACCAGCCATTATGAAATATCACACATCTTTTGGCACTTTTAAAAGAAGCTTTCTCATGCATTGTTTCAGAACGACAGTTAATAAGATTCATATCTTTTTTCCATAATGGAGCGTATGACCATTTCATTAACTTTGCTTCATCTTTAATTTTAACAGGTATCATTTGTGACGGAACAATATTGTATGACGTCTCATATTTAAGACCAAAAGTATCATTAGATGAAATTACAAATCGACCACACATTTTAAAATAATAACCTCTTTCTCTTAAAACTGAAAATAAAACCTTATGTATAAAACACAATGATAAAAAAAAGAAATTTCAATTACTGTTTACCTCCCACAAATATTTTGATTAAACTGTCTGTATGAAAGTTATAATAGCTACTCCTAGTCCATATGCCCGTAAAGTAAGAGTAATATTGCGTGAAAAAAAAATAAATTTTGAAGAAATTATTGATGTTCCATGGAATTTAAACACCCTTACTGTTGGGTTTAATCCCTTAAGAAAAATACCAATACTTCTTTGTGACGAATATGAACCCTTGTTTGATAGTAAAGTCATCGCTCAATACTTAGATAACTATCAACCAAAACCTCTTTTTTATCCTAGGAACTCTGAGGAAAACATTTCTGCAAGGTTGGTTGAAACTGTTGCAGATGGAATATGTGATGCAATAGTTTTAGTGTTCCTTGAAAACTCAAGACAAGAAACTTTAAGAAGCAAAAATTGGATTAAAAGACAAGAGGAAAAAATTTTTGAAGGGGTTAAATATCTCTCAAATTATTTAGAAGAAAAAAGGTATTTTGTAGGTAACCATTTTAATATTGCAGATGTATGTGGATTTTCCTGTTTAGAATATCTTGATCTTAGATT
>CAZFKZ010000119.1:0-2506 GCA_964519035.1 uncultured Rhodobacterales bacterium
TTAGTAAAAATTGACAATAATGGAGATAAGAAAAATAAAATTGCACTTACTAACACGATCGATGGACCTGAAGGTGCGTCAATTTCAACGGATAACATAATACCCAAAATCACAGATACTATCCCGATAAGAGTTGCAACTAGAGCCATGGTTTCTGGAGAATTGGCTAATCTTCTAGATGCTGCTGCAGGAATTATTAGCATTGCTGTAATTAATAATAATCCAATAATTTGTATTGAAATAGCAACAACTATTGTTAAGATACAAGTGAATAATAGGTTGATATTTAACGTATTGACGCCTTCAGCTTTTGCAAGATCTTCGTCAATAGTTACTAAAAGTAAAGAAGACCAATTATAACAAATTAGAAAAACAGCAATCAAAACACCTAGATACATTCCCCACAAATCACTTGAACTAACAGTCAAAATATCACCAAACAAAAAGGCATGGATATCTATTTTAATTTTATTTAATGAAATTACAATAATACCTAAAGCAAGCGCTAGGTGCGCTAAGACTCCTAATAATGTATCTGAAGATAAAACTTTACTGTGTTGTAACCATAAAAATAATATTCCAAATAACAAACAAGTGAATACTATTCCCAAGTTTATGCTCACTCCCATTACAATAGCAAATCCTACACCTAATAAAGAACTATGAGCAATTGATTCGCCATAATAAGACATTCTTCTCCAAACGACAAAACATCCTACAAGGCCTGAAATCAGAGCTACAGCAATACCTGCTAATATACCTCTTAAAATAAACGGATCAGTTATTTTTTTCTCCAATTAAAGAATTATCATTATCATTTGGATTATTATTATGATTATGTTGGTAAACTGCCATCATGTTAGCCATATCTTTACCAAACATAGAAATAAATTCAGGATCTTGCGCGATTTGCTGTGGTTTGCCAGAGCAACAAATATGATTTGAAAGGCATAATACCTTTTTAGTTGAAACCATTACTAAATGTAAATCATGGGATACCATTAAAATACTCAATTTTCTCTTTGAATAAATTGACTGTAGAAGTTCATAAAAATTCATTTGGCCCGCTATATCCAAATTTTGCGCTGGTTCATCTAAAATGATTAGCTCAGGATTATTCAAAAGGCTCCTTGCTAATAAAACTCTTTGCATTTCTCCACCAGATAAAATAGATATTTGTTTATCAATTATTTCACCAATTTTAGTTTCTATAACAACTTGTTTAAGTGAAACTTGATCATATTTTTTTCTTAAAGTTACAAAACTTTTTACATTTATTGGCATAGTATTAATTATATTTGTACTTTGAGGCATATAACCGATTTTTAAGTTTTCCTTTTTAATAATTGTACCTTTATCTGGTTTATAAAAACCCATAATACATTTCAAGAGCATAGTTTTACCTGCTCCATTTGGGCCAATAATAGTAATAAAATCATTTTTATTTATTTGAACATCGACATTCTGTAAAATAAATTTATCATTTTTAAAAACATTAATGTTTTTTGCTGAAATCAATGCATTTAGTGAATTCATTTTTTTAGACAATCACTACATTTACCTTCAATTTCTAAGGTAGTGCTACTAATTAAAAAATTATTATTGTCCGCAGTTTTAATAATATTAGCTTTCAACTCGTCGGAGCAACATTCCATATAAATATTACAAACATTACAAATTAAAAAATAACATTGATTATGTATATTTGGATGAAAGCATCCTACATATGAATTAATTGAACTTAATTTATGAACAAATCCATTGTTAATAAGAAAATCTATTGCCCTGTAAACTGTAGGTGGATGAGAAGGCTTATTATCAATATTCTTAAGACTATCTAAAATCTCATAAGCCTTTACAGGTTTTTTATATTTTAAGATTATTTCAAATACTTTTTTCCTTATTTCAGTGAAACTTAAGTTGTTTCTTTTACAGATTTCATGAACATCTGAAACAGATTTTGCAATGTTATTGGTATTTTTAAAATTAATTTTCATAATCTACCATACTATATTTATCTTGACTTTCATAGCTTAGTATAGTGTTATGTTATAACATTGCAATATATTTTTAAAGGACTTCTAATGAATAAACTATTTACAATAATTACGTTACTTTTTATTTCGAACACTTCGGTATTTGCCTCAGAAACGAAAGGTGTTATTACAACTATACAACCAATAAATGCCTTAGTGAATGCTGTAATTGGAAATACAGGGGGATCAACTTCATTAATTCCATCTGAAGTATCACCTCATGAATTCAAATTAAAACCATCCGATGTAAAAAGTTTACAAGATGGAAATATCATTTTCTATATATCAAGCCATTTGGAAAGTAGTATTACAAAAGTATTTAAGAATTTACCAAAAAATATTAAAATAGTTAATTTAATGGAAGAAACAGGTGTCAACCATCTAGCTATACGTGACAATGAAGAATGGGAACGCCATGACCATCACGATGATCATGATAAACATGCTAAAAAAGATGACCATCACGATGA
>CAZFKZ010000120.1:0-2479 GCA_964519035.1 uncultured Rhodobacterales bacterium
TTGGATGATGAAGTTCCCAACCTAATTCCCCAACAAAGTTTACTCTCATGGCATTCACTGGTGCATTACCAACGTTTACATTTTGAGCACTAAGCCATTTGAAGTTTTCAGCAGAAAAATCATCTCTAGACACTTTTGTCATTAATTCTCTAGCTTTTGGACCTGACACAACAAGTACACCCATACTATTAGTTAGGTTTTCAAATTGAACGGATCCGTCTGTTGGCATCCACTTTTGAATCCAATCATGGTCTAACCTTTGATTGGCTCCTGCAGATACTAAATAAAAACTATCTGGCGCTTCTCTCATTATTGTAAATTCAGAATGAACTCCCCCTTTAGTATTAAGAGCGTGACATAACCCAATTCTCCCAATTTTTTTTGGAAGCTTGTTAGCTACTAAATAATCTAGAAACTCTTCTGCACCAGGGCCTTTAATTCTACATTTTGCAAATGCAGTCATATCTAAGAGACCCACATTCTCTTTTACATTTTTACATTCTTTTTTTATTGCCTCAAACCATTTAGATCTTCTAAAAGACCAATCATCTTTTTGCTCCATTCCATCTGTTGCAAAAAAATTGGGTCTCTCCCAACCAAATTTTTGCCCAAAAACAGCTCCTAAATCCTTCATTCTATCATAACAAGGTGATGTTCTTAATTCTCTAGCAGCTCCTCTTTCTTCATCTGGGTAATGAACTTTAAATACATGATTATAAGCTTCTTCATTTTTTTCTTTTAAGTAAGATTTTGTTGCATAGTCACCAAATCTTCTTGGTTCAACACCAAGCATATCAATGGTTGGTTCTCCGTCTACAATCCATTCTGCAAGTTGCCACCCTGCTCCACCTGCAGCAGTTATGCCAAAACTATGTCCTTCATTAATCCAAAAATTTTTAAGTCCCCAAGCTGGACCAACAATAGGGTTTCCATCTGGTGTGTAACAAATTGCACCATTATAAACTTTTTTTACTCCGACTTCTCCAAAAGCTGGCACACGATGAATTGCACCTTCTATATGTGGAGCAAGTCTATCAAGATCTTCTTGAAACAATTCATATTCAGAATCTTTTGATGGGCCGTCTACATAACATGCTGGTGCACCGTCTTCATATGGTCCTAAAATTAAACCACCAGCTTCTTCTCTCATATACCATCTACTATCACTATCTCTTAAAACTCCCATTTCAGGTAAGCCTTCTTTTTTTCTTTTTAAAATATCTGGATGTGCTTCTGTAACTATATATTGATGCTCCACTGGTATAACTGGAATATCTAAACCAACCATTTTTCCAGTTTGTCTTGCAAAATTTCCTGAACAAGAAATTACATGTTCACATTCTATTGCACCTTTGTCAGTTTCAACAATCCATCCTTCTTTAGTTTGTTTAATTCCAACTACAGCAGTATTTCTATAAATCTCAGCACCTCTATTTCTTGCACCAGTAGCCATAGCTTGTGTTAAATCAGCAGGCTGAATATATCCATCTTCTGGGTGTTGAATTGCTCCAAGTAAATCATCTGTTCGACATAAAGGCCAAATTTCTTTTACTTGATCTGGTGTTAAAAATTTTACATCAACACCAATTGTTTGAGCAACACCTGCATATTGATGATACTCATCCATTCTATCTTTTGTACTTGCTAATCTAATGTTTGATACAACACTAAAGCCAACATTTTGACCTGTTTCTTCTTCTAATTTTTTATAAAGATCAACCGCATATTTATGAAGTTGTCCAACTGAATAACTCATATTAAATAAAGGAAGTAGTCCTGCAGCATGCCAAGTAGATCCTGATGTTAATTCTTTTCGTTCAACAAGAACAACATCTGTTAAACCTTTTTTTGCTAAATGATAAAGAGCACTAACACCTACTACACCACCACCTACTACTACAACTTTAGTTTTTGTTTTCATGAGCGATTCCTACTAAATTTTTTGAATTAACGAAACAAAATTGTATCTGTGGATAATTAAATTGAGCTACCAAGTGGGATTGGATTTGAGACCATAGTAGTCAGCCAACAATCTTTTAATACCCCGTCCAGAATATACTTTTCAACTTGCCAATTAAACTTATGATAAATTTTATCTTTATCTAAAATTACTACTTCAAATTGGGCCCATTTATCACTACTTCCTAGCTGGGTGATTGTGTGGCTTAAATGGTTAATCATCATTTGGTAAGCTTCACCTTTGATCATTCTCTTAAAATTATCTAACGGACCGGTTACTTTCTTGTTATTAGGGTGAGCAAAATTCCATGTTTGCTCAATGCCACTATCATTAAAATCAGCATCATTTTGCTGGAGACCTGTTAGCTGTATTTTTACAACATCTGAAGGATTAATTGCACTATTAGGTTTTAATAGTTCTGCTTTAGAGACTGAAATTGAAATTAATAAAAAAAATAAAACTTTAAATATTATTAGCTGTCTTTTTAACATCTTCTAAAAATTCCTGTCTTTTTGCATC
>CAZFKZ010000121.1:0-2412 GCA_964519035.1 uncultured Rhodobacterales bacterium
AATCTCAATCTTACCTAGCTATAATAACACAACTAAACCATAAAGTCAAGGGCTAAGCGACCATTTTTATGAAATTATTTAGCAATGGTCGATTCATCATTTTCTTATTGGACATTTGTTTAAATGCTTTTTTAAGTTCTGATTTAGAAGCACCTACTTCAACTTCAAGCTCTGAGTCCATATCTAGGTCATTCATGCCGGGCAAAATGTAAATAGTATCGAACCCTTGACCGCCGGCGATCATAGCAAAATTATCTTTTCTTAAAGATTTTCTATATTCTTTTATTAAATCTTCGTGCTCCCATTCATATCCAATGATATCTTGGAAAATTTTTGTTCTTACTGAACCATTGCGTCCTTCTCCAGCAACAAAGAAATTTACAATACTTGCTTCTGGACATCTTTTTTTGAGAAGTTTTAGAAGACATTTAGTTTGGACGCTCCGGCCCTCGACATCTTTAGAATTTACTTTTGTGTTGGTTATGGGGTCAAAATAAACATTTTGATTAGCATTGACGGAACTTCTGTAGCTACTATAGTACGGACAAAAATTTCTATCTACAGTTTCAAAATCTTCGCCAGTTGTATCTGTTTTGATAGTAAATTTGCTCCTTATCTCATTACTTGCACCATCAGTCAAAAAAATAATATGGGTTTTCTGAACACCAGACTTTTTTTGAAATGCAGGAACTAAATCCATTGCTGCAATTATTGTATCATTTAATGGAGTACTGTTTAATTCCATTTTCATTGGACACTCATATCTTTGTATGCTACGATCATTTTGAGTTGGCATCCAATTCCAACGAAAAGCCATCATATAAAGATTGTGCATCATAGTATTCTGCTCAGATAAAGACATTTTATTTGAAAAGAATTGAAGCAATTTTAACTCTGATATAGATAAATCTTCAGATTTAAATTTTTGGTTTGGGCGTTCATTATTTTGAAGTAATGAATTGTTACTGAAAGCAAAAACTTCAAAAGGAATTTGTGTGCGATTGCAAAACCAAATAATATTGAATAACTGATTTAAAGTACCAATAAGATTACTTGCCATTGAACCAGACCAATCTAGGAATAGAACTAAACCATGATTAGTTTCGCCAGGCAAAGTAGTAATCTTTGCAAACAGATCATCATTATATTTGTAAGTGTGTAACTTACCCATATCAAGTGAACCTGTTTTTGAAGTAGATGAACGCGAATAAAGATCAGCTGACTTTTTCATTTCAAATTCTTTGACCATATATGCAACAGTTTTTTTACTTTCCTTTTTAAGTTTTTCAAGTTCACATCGTGTAGAATCATAATACTTTGTATCACGCTTCTCCATTTGTTGAGTATAATGTTCATTGAAAATTTCTAATATTTCTTTGTTAGGAACAATCACATTTTTCATTATCAACTTAGGAATAGAAGCATAAGTAATATCATTAGTAGCATTAGACAATAAGTTTTTAACTGAGCCTCTTGACGCAATATCTGTAACAGAAATTATTTCTTTAGTATCAGAATTGTCACTACCTTTAGCTTGATTTTGAGCAACTGTTTGTTTTTCCTCTGATTTAACATCATCAGTATCATCTGATTTTGTTGAATCAGAATTAGAATCTTTCTGATTGTTATCAAGAGTTTTTGTTTCATTTTCTGCTGAAGGACTGTTTGATGCACCAGAATCATCATTTTGATTTTCCGCATCTTGTGAGTTGGTGTCGTCCTCTACCATGTCTTTAGCACCCTCTATATCGTCTTGAGAGGGTGATTTAGACTGACTTTCTGGGTTGTTTCCAACAAAATCAATGATTTCTTTTGCAAGTTTTAAAACATCATCAGGAGTTACAGTTTGGTTTGCTTTTTGTACCCAAACATTTTCATCAACAGAAAAAGGAATATCTGAATGATGTTTATAATGCAGATTGATTCTATCAATAAGATTAAGTTCAGAAATATTAAGTTCTTTAGTTCCAAAGAAATTCATGGAAATCAGTTCTTGATAACCTTTTTTGAAAATACGAACAGAGCCGGGATATTTCTTTTGAACAGATTTTTCAATA
This sequence comes from uncultured Rhodobacterales bacterium, assembly GCA_964519035.1. Classification (GTDB taxonomy): domain Bacteria; phylum Pseudomonadota; class Alphaproteobacteria; order Puniceispirillales; family Marisalimonadaceae; genus CAJJBL01. The sequence goes on from CAZFKZ010000121.1 coordinate 2,058, forward strand.
CGAACATCTTCTAAAACATTTAATACTGAAAACTCTATATTGTCTTTTTCAGCTTGTTCTAATTGTTCTAGTGGTGTTTCGAGGGCATGACCCACTTCGTGGATAGTCATTAACTCTTGAATTGGTTTAGACATTTCCTTCCAAATAGGAAGTGAAAGTACACGATTTTTAACATCAAAAGATGCTGTAGATTGATTTTTGTTTTGTACAAAAATATCTTCTTCAGCAAGTAGTTTTGCAATGGTGGATAAGTCTCTCATAACTTTTCTCTCTTTTTTTATTCTATGTTACCATTATACATGATATACAAAGCAAAGTCAAGGGCTTTTAAGATTTATTTTAAAATAAATTTGTG
>CAZFKZ010000122.1:0-2412 GCA_964519035.1 uncultured Rhodobacterales bacterium
TGTGCTGGATTTGGAATGATATGTGGTTCTTCAATTGCAACAGCAGCTACCATGTCACAAATGGCTGGACCAGAAATGAAAAGACATGGTTACAGTGATGCTTTGATAAGTGGGTCGATTGCATCGGGGGGTACTCTTGGAATTATTATTCCACCAAGTGTCATTTTAGTAATATATGCATATTTAACAGAGCAATCTGTTCAAGAACTTTTCTTTGCAGCTTTAATACCAGGGTTGATAGCTGTAGTTTTATATATGATTGCAATAAGAGTTTATCTAATAATTTATCCTTCCCATGGTGGTCATGGAAATAAGATGCCACTTAAAGAAAGAATTGCAGCAATTACAAAAGTTTTTCCAATATTTTTAATTTTTTCAATAATTATGGGTGGTCTTTACCTTGGTTTCTTTACTGCAACAGAAAGTGCTGCTGTTGGAGTAGTGTTAGTTCTTTTGTTTATTTTAATTAGAGGGCAGCTAACGTTACAATTATTAAAGGAAGCTTTATGGACAACAATAAAAACTGTTGGCTCTCTTTATTTAATTGTAATTGGAGCTAGTATATTTAATTATCTAATTACAGTAACCCAGCTACCTTTTGCTGTTGTGGATTTTATAAACTACTTAGATCTTACACCCTTAGGAATTATTTTGGTAATATGTGTTATTTATTTAGTTCTTGGAACAGTAATGGACTCTTTGGCAATGTTGTTTCTAACTATACCTGTTTTTTATCCAGTAATTGTTGATGCAGGAATTGATCCGGTATGGTTTGGAATATTTGCAGTTATAGTTGTAGAATTTGGATTAATTTCACCTCCAGTTGGAATGAATTTATTTGTGATTAAAGGTGTAATGCAAAGCACTCCTCTTCAAACAATATGGTTTGGAACTGTTCCTTTTTTAATAACTGATGTTATTAGGATTGCTCTGATTATTGCATTTCCAGCAATATGTTTATATTTGCCAAGTTTAATGGCACCTTAAGAATTACCAAACACCAATCATTATACCGTCGTCCTTAGTATAATCTCTCTCTTTTGTTACAAACTCATCTGTTGCTGCAACTCTATTTTTTCTATCAATTATTCTTTTAAGAAGTAACTCTTTCATCTCTTCTCTAATTTTTGAATGATTTTTTGATCTACCTAAATCATTAAACTCATCTGGATCATTTTTTAAATCAAATAATTGAGGCTCAAATCCTTTATAATAAATATATTTCCATTCATTATTTCTAATCATGAAAGCTCTAGCATCAGAAGCTCCTAAATTGAGTATTTTACGAGCTTCATTAAATGAATAATCAATTTCACTAAATACAAAATCTTTCCAATTCTCTACATCTTCTCCTTTTATTACGGGCATTAAAGACGTTCCTTCTAATCTGTGTTTACTAACAGGACTTTCTACTGCATCTAAAAAAGTTGGAAGCAAATCTATCGCTTCAATAAATCTTTTTTCTTTAGTCCCTCTAGTTTTATTTGCATGTTCACTTGGATCATAAATTATCATTGGAACTCTAACTGATTGTTCGTGAAATAATTCTTTCTCACCCAACCAATGATCACCATGATAATCTCCATGATCTGAAGTAAATACAATCATGGTGTCTTCCATATGACCAGCGTCTTCTAAAAATTTAAATAATCTTCCTAAATTATCATCAATCTGTTTAATCAAACCCATGTATCCAGATAAAACTGTATTTCTAACTTCATCTTTTGAAAAAGTTTTTGAAATACTGTTTTCCATAAATGCTTTATAAACTGGATGATCATTATTTCGTTCTGCATCATTTCTATGCACAGGATAAAATTCATTTGCTGAATACATATTGTGATAAGGAGCTGGAGCCATATAAGGCCAATGGGGTTTAATATAAGACAAATGCAGAAACCATGGTTTATCTTTGCTCTCTTCTATAAATTCCATTGCACGATTAGTCATAAAAGCTGTTTCAGAATGTTTTTCAGGAATTCTTGCAGCTTTATTAGAATTTCTTAATCTCCAACCACTTAATATTTCTCCATTTTCACCTTCTGCAGAATTTGCCCAATCATTCCATGGATTTGGTCCATCGTATCCAAGTTTATTTAACCACTCATTGTAAGATAAAGTTTTTTTTGAATTTTTAATTTGATTATTTGGATGAAGGCCATCATCTCTTTCATAAGGATCAAAACCTGGCTCACTAACAATTAATCCTATTTCAGTATCTTTAGTAATTCCAAGTCTACTCATTCCTTCTAAATCAGGTCTCATATGTGTTTTGCCAACAACACCTGTTCTTATTCCTGATTGACGAAGATAATCTCCAATAGTTAATTCCCCAATTGGAAGTGGAACTTGGTTCCAAGTTGATCCATGACTAAAAACTGTTCTTCCAGTATAATAAGATGCTCTTGAAGG
>CAZFKZ010000123.1:0-2377 GCA_964519035.1 uncultured Rhodobacterales bacterium
GTTAGATGGAGAAAGTAGAATTCACGAAAGATTAAAATATATCAAAGATAGTAGTAGTCAGTGGAGAAAATCTTTACTAAGTCCTTAAAAATTTCTAGCTAAACTAAAAGAGGTAAGATTTTTAAGAATTTCTTTTTCTTTACAGTCTTTAAATACAGTCAAAGAGTTTGAGGCAAGATTGATATAATGTTGAGCTTTTTGATAACACTCTTTGATAATGTCATATCTTTTTATCAAATCAATTATTTCATTTAAATCAACTTTATCTCGTATATCTTTTTTAAATAATTTAATTAATAATTCTTTCTCATCTGTATTTATTTTTTGAAAAAGTAGAATTATAGGTAAGGTAATTTTTCCTTCAAAAAAATCTTGACCAATTTTTTTTCCAAATAATTTGAGATCAGAATTATAGTCTAAAGTATCATCAGCAATTTGAAAGGTTAGTCCAAGATTTCTTCCATAAAATTCAAGCGCATCTTTTTCTTTTGTATCTGAGTCTGATAAAATTGCTCCTACCTTTGTTGCAGCTGCAAATAGTTCTGCAGTTTTTGCTGAAATAATTTTTAAGTAAGTTTCTTCAAGCATATCAACTTCACCTTTATGCTGAAGTTGCAAAACTTCTCCCTGAGCAATCTTGGAAGAGGTCGATGACAATAATTTTAAAACTTCTAGGTTGCCATCTTCTACCATCATTTCAAAGCATCTACTCAACAAGTAATCACCAATTAAAACTGATGAATGGTTATTCCAGACTTTATTTAAGGTTTCTTTTCCTCTTCTTACAACACCTTCATCAATTACATCGTCGTGCATTAATGTTGCGCTATGAATTAATTCTACACATGCAGCTAAATTAACATCTCTTGATCCCTTAGAATATCCACATAATTTTGCTGCACCTAAGGTTAAAAGGGCTCTTAACCTTTTACCACCAGTTTTAATGTGATAGTCAGTCATTTTTTGTACCAATTCAACATCACTAGTTAATTTTGATTTTATTTTTTCTTCAGTTAAAATAAGTTTATCATCAACAGAATCTTTAAGTTGAAAGTATGAGTCATTTATTTGATTTTTAAGCTGTACTACGGTTCCCATAATCAATTTAAATTAGTATAATTGAGATTTATATATTACTTAACAATTGACGCACCTAATACTTCAATTATAAGTGCTTTTATATTCAATTAATAATTCTATAAGGAATAATAATGTTATCTTTTTTTAAAAAGAAAAAGACCGTAGCTCACTTAAAGCTAAGTGGTGTCATAGGAAATGCTGGAAAATTTAAACAAGGAATTGATTTTGCTGGACAAGAAGAGCTTATAAAAAAGGCATTTTCTCTTAAAAAGGCTACTTGCGTTGCTATTACTATAAATTCTCCTGGTGGATCACCTGTTCAATCACATTTAATTTATAGTTTCATTAGACAAGAAGCTAAAAAAAACAAAAAAAAAGTAATTGTATTTGCTGAAGATGTGGCAGCATCTGGGGGATATCTTATTTCGTGTGCTGGTGACGAGATCTATGCAAACTCAAGTTCAATTATTGGATCTATTGGAGTTATCTACTCATCCTTTGGATTTACAGAATTAATAAAAAAAATTGGTGTAGAAAGAAGAGTTCATACAGCAGGAAAAAATAAAAGTACGCTAGATCCTTTTTTGGAAGAAAAAAATGAGGATATTGAAAGATTAAAAAGAATTCAATTAGATTTGCATAAGGATTTTATAGATGTAGTTGAGAAAAGTAGAGGATCTAAATTAAATAAATCTGAAGTAGAGCTTTTTTCAGGAGAATTTTGGTCGGGAAGTAAAGCAAAAGACTTAGGATTAATAGATGGAATTGGTAATGCACACGAAATTTTAAAAGAAAAATTTGGAGAAGATGTTGTAATAAAAAATTTTGAAAAAACTAAAGGATGGTTAAGTCAAAAACTTTCATCTTCCAGCAATCAAGTAGATCAACTAGCTAATATCTTAGATGAAAGGTCAATCTGGCAAAGATATGGTTTCTAAAATAAAAAAACCAAAACAAAAATTTCAATCATTTCAAGAAACAATTTTAAATCTTCAAAAGTTCTGGAGTAAAAAGGGTTGTATAGTTTTACAGCCATACGATATGGAAGTTGGTGCTGGAACATTTCATCCGGCTACTACACTTAGGTCACTTGGAACAAAGCCATGGAAAGCTGCCTATGTTCAACCATCAAGAAGACCAACAGATGGAAGATATGGAGATAATCCCAATAGATTACAGCATTACTATCAATTTCAAGTTTTAATAAAACCTTCACCAGATAATATAAAAAAATTATATCTAAATAGTTTATCGGTTATTGGAATTGATCATAACGAACATGATATTAGATTTGTTG
>CAZFKZ010000124.1:0-2332 GCA_964519035.1 uncultured Rhodobacterales bacterium
GAATTAAGCTTATATTACTTTTGATTCTTCAACAATAAAAAGTATACTTCTCAATATCAAATGTAGACAATATTAGAACTTTAGAAAAAGAAAATAAGTTACTAGAACTTTTAAAATAAAATATTACAGGTATCCAAAAAATTAAATTAAATTAATAAAATTTCAAAAATTTTTATTTTACTCAACGAAAGTTATTGCGACCGTTGGTGCATTAGGCGAAACTAAACAAGTACCACCACCTGTATTAGCGAAGTTTACAGCGTTAGCTAAACTAAATGCTACTTGAACATTTGGCATTTTACCTGGCTTTAAAGTAAATGGAGTTGCTAAAGCTACTCTGAATTTTATGAAGGTTGTGTCTGCATCAATAGCATCTCCTGGAGGTTCTTCATTAGCACTAACACTTCCATCAATTACATCTGTTCCATTCATATTTGTATCAAGAGTGACACCATTTGGAATTTTAATTACTTGTGCTAAAGCATTATCGGACGCAGTACTATCACTTGTTTTTGGCGTTCCTAAAGCCGGCGTAGTATTGTTTGACGCTGTTCCATCTCCTGAAGCTGGAGCTGTAACACAATTTCTAGTTCCATCACTACCTTCAGCAACAACAGTAAAATTTCTATCTAAAATTACCTGAAAGAAAGAAAATGTAGTTCCATAAGGAACTGTAGCTAAACTTCCCATGCCACCTGCACTTGCACCTGCTGCTACGGAACTTAAATCAAAACTTTTTCCATCTGTTACAGATCCTAAAATTACTGGAGATACACATGATGTTAAGGAACTGCCAGGCCCACAAAGCATAACAGAATAAATCTTATTTATGTAAGAGGTAGGCGTCACGTTAACAGCATAAGATTTATTTAAATTGAATAATAAAGTAAATAATATCGTTAATGTAAATAATAGTTTATTTTTATATTTAATAATATTCATAATATTTTATTGTACAGTAACGATTACTGCTCCTTGAGTTTCAATTGCTATATTATTATTTCTCTTAACTTTTTGAGATAAAGTAGTGCTCATATCTTTTGTACGAAATGCATCAGTGCTTAAAAACCCATCAACCAATGAAGGGTTTGAGTTTCTTGGAGGGTAAACAAAAGTAATTCTAGCTGAAGTAAAATCATCAGCATTATTTCCACTCTCATCATATTCTACTTCAAATACTAATGAGGAAGTTAAATTCATTTCTGAAATATATTTTTTTCCTTTAGTGTCTTCTGAAGCTAAGTCGGCTTCATGTTTATATCCTGTGAAATTAAATTTCATCCATGGCATATAGGGCACTTCTGTTGCTAAAGTATAATCCATACCCCCGAGAGATTGTTCTTTTGTACCATCAACTATTTTTTGTAAGGATGCTGCTTCATAATGGTTAAAATGAAAATCTAAAATTCCTGCTTTTGCTTCTAAACCTAAACTTGCTCTTGAATGATCTTCTTGAAGGTCCCTGTCATAAAATAAGTTTGCTCCAAACATAAAAGAATTATCATCACTTAACATACGATAACCAAGTCCAAAATTACCTATGTAACGCAAATCAGATACTCCGACATCTTGAGTATGTAAACTCATTTGGGTAAAAAAATTTGACTTATCTGTTTTATTTAAATTTCTCAACAATAAAAGATTTAACCTTGGGTCGTTGTCATCTTTATCAGAAAGCTGAATATCAAACTCTGTAATTCCTTCACCTGGAATTAGACCGATTGTGTATTCTGAAATTTTATCTGAAGCCTTAGATAAAACACTTCCCTTAATGTCTGCATTAGCTACAGTTGTGATAAATAAAGTTAATATTATTGTTAAGATCTTCATTAGCATTGATTAATTTAAATGACTTGAAAAACAAATATTTTTTAACTTAAAATGGGTTTTTTTTCAGTGAAAATACTTTACTTTTTGTGGGTGATACTTTTTGTTAAGTCTTATTTAAGTTGCTTAGCAAATTTTTTATAAAGTTTTAAACAATCTTCAGTGTCTATTTTTCCTAATGGTTCAATCGTTTCATTAAATTTTTTACCTAAACTTAGCCCTTCTGATTTAGAATAGTCTAATAATTTTTTTTTAATTAATTTTTCTAATTTCCTCCTTACCGTTTCTTGAGGCATGGATAGATTTTCTGCAACTGCAAAGATTGTCAATTTTTTATCTTTCATTAATCTCTTGTGATCTTCAGTCTCTGTCTCATCAAAAACTTCAGTCCAACTAAGTGACTTTCCTAGATTGATAGTTTGATAGAGAAAATGCGTATATACTGTTGACAAGATCATGTGACTTTCATAATCATGTTTCACCATCTTTTTTACATTTAGAAAAT
>CAZFKZ010000125.1:0-2325 GCA_964519035.1 uncultured Rhodobacterales bacterium
TTCATCGGAACTCTTATAGGAAAAAAAGTTCTTGTAAAGCTTGGCCACAAATATTTTAAAATAGTACTTAATGTTGTTTTAACTTTGATTTCTTTAAACTTAATATGGAATGCTATAACTATTAGTGATTTTTTTTAATTATGTAACTTATTTTTTTTGTTTTGTTATCATGCCATATATGTAAGGGCCGCATAATCCAAGAAAGGCAAGAACGAGAAAAAACGCAGCTAATGGCTGAGTTAAAATCATCCACCACTGTCCATCAAACATTTTCAAAGAGTTTTGAAGATTAGTTTCTACCATTTCACCTAAAATAAGACCAACCGCAATTGGAGCCACTGCAAATCCATGCCTTCTTGCAAAAAATCCAATCACTCCAAAAATTAAAGCTATCCAAATATCTAGAGTAGATTGCTGTATTGCATAAGCACCAATTACAGACAAAGCAAATACAATTGGCCATAAGGTAGGTCTAGGAATTAATGAAACTCTAGCAAATAATTTAGCTGCATAAAGTCCCATAGCCATAAACATAAAATTCGCTAATAACATTGATCCAAAAATTTGATATACTGTATCTACTTGTTCAGTAAACAAATATGCTCCTGGCCTTAATCCATGAACCATTAACCCTACTAAAATTATAGCAGTTGTTCCGCTTCCAGGAATACCTAAAACCATAGTTGGAACCATCGCACCACCAGTAGCTGCGTTATTAGCTGCTTCAGCTCCTGCAATCCCCTCTATCGAACCTTTGCCAAATTCTTCTTTATTTTTTGACCATCTTCTTGCTTCAGAATAACCAATCATAGATGCAACTGTGGCTCCTTCAGCAGGTAATATACCAATGAAAGTACCTATTCCACATGATCGCAAGATTGTTTTCCAGATTTTTTTGTAATCTTCTTTAGTTGGTAATTTAACAGCTTTTAGTGCTACAGTTTCTATAATTTGATTTACAGTTTTAGATTGTACTAACAATTCTGAAATTGCAAAAAGGCCTATAAAAACAGGTACAAAAGATAACCCTTCGTATAATTCATAATTTCCAAACATAAACCGTTCGACATTTGTAACTCTTTCAGCTCCAATAGTTGATAGCCAGACTCCAAAAACACCGCCTATAAGGTTTTTAACAGCTCCTCCAGCGCTAATACTAGCTAACATTGATAAGCCAAAAACAGTAAGAGCGAAGTACTCAGGTGGACGGAATTCATAAGCTACTCTTGCTAGCATAGGAGCAGCAATGCATAAAACAATAATTGAAAAAACTCCTCCTATTGTACTTGATACAACAGCAACACCTAGCGCACGTCCTGCTTCTCCTTTTTGTGCTAAAGGGTATCCGTCAAATGTAGTTGCTGCAGAAGCGGAAGTTCCAGGCGTATTAATTAAGATAGCTGTTATTGAGCCTGCAAATGTTGCAGAAACATAAATAGTTGAGAGAACAGCTATTGCTTGAACAGGTTCCATAGTTAATGTAAAAGGAAGTAATATTGCTGCCCCAGTTGTAGCTCCAAGTCCTGGTAGCACACCTATTATAACACCTAGAATTGTTGTAGCAAAAATTAATGCTATTAAATATGGGTCAGTAAAAACCGATGCCATTGCTGATAATTCAACCATAATTCTCTCTATCTATCAATAATACATATTTGTTAGCAGGCCTCTTGGAAACCTAATTTTTAACACAGAATCAAAAAGTAAAAATATTAATCCAGGCGTAATGACTGCATTACACAGATTTACCCATAAACGTTTTTCTCCCCATGTATAACCCATTAAAAACATACAAACTGTTATTCCTATAAACATATCAGTTGTAATTGTTAGGAAATAAAAAAGTAAGAAAAGAAACATACTAAACCAGGTTGTAAATATTTCTAATTTAATTTTTTCCGGATAATTTCTAAAAAATTGTAGGAAAAGAACGCTAATTAAAATTAAATTTATAACCATTAAGAAAATAGGAAATGAACGTGCTTGCATACTATCGCCAACGATCATTTCAGGCGAAATATCTAATTGCAATGATATCAAAATGATTGCAATTGAGAAAAATGCTAAGAATATAGGAGTTATATATAGTTTTTTTTGCATAATTTAACCTTTAGATGCCCTTTTTCAAGGGCATCTAAATTAATAAAAGTTTTACTTCAATAAGCCCATTTCTTTTAAAGCAGGACCAAATTCACTAACCATGAATTTAATTTGCTTTCCCCATGCACCTGATGCTTGCGGTGATGTGTTGTCTAGGCCTGAGTTAGCTAAGTAAGCTTGATACATAGAATGTTTCATAGCTTTTGCTAAACCTTTTTCCATTTG
>CAZFKZ010000126.1:0-2317 GCA_964519035.1 uncultured Rhodobacterales bacterium
AATAAGAACATAAATTTACAAGGTATACTTTTAACTATGTACGATTCAAGGAATAAAATTTCCGAAATGGTTTCAAGTGATGTAAAAAACCATTTTGGTGATAAGGTTTTTAAAACAATTATTCCACGAAATGTTAGAGTTTCTGAAGCTCCAAGTTTTGGTCAACCAGTATTAATGTACGATATCAACTGTCCTGGATCACAAGCTTATGCTGCTTTAGCTGGTGAAATTATTAATCAAGAGTAAAAAAATATTATGAAAAAAACTACAAAAATTAAAAAAAAAGGCTTAGGAAGTGGTCTTTCTAGCCTCTTAGGAAAAGAGACTAATAGCGGATCAAACTTAATAAAACAAAATATAGATAATAATTATAAAATGATCCCAATTGAATTTATAACTCCAGGTCCCTGGCAACCACGAAAAATATTCGATGAAAAGAATATTAAACATTTGTCTGAATCAATAAAAAAGCAGGGGATTATCCAACCAGTTGTTTTGAAATCTAAAAATAATACACAAAATCAATATTTTTTAATTGCAGGTGAAAGAAGATGGAGAGCTGCACAATTAGCCAATATACATGAAATACCTGCTATAATAAGAGATGATATTGAAGAAGATAAAATTCCAGAATACTCTTTGGTTGAAAATATACAAAGATCTGAGCTCCAACCATTAGAAGAGGCGGAAGGTTATTTATCTTTAATAAACAAATATAAATACACACAAGAGGAAGTTTCTAAAGCTGTATCAAAATCAAGATCACATATAGCTAATATGATAAGAATATTATCTTTATCTAATTTAGCTAAAAAACAACTAGCTGAAAATAATTTAACTATTGGCCAACTAAGACCATTGATAGGTAACCCAGACTGTGATAAATTTTTAAAAATTATTATAGCTAAAAATCTTTCTTCAAGAGAAGTTGAACAACTAGTCAAAAAAGAAAATAAAAACAATGTTAATAACAAAAAAATTAAAAATACAGACTTGTTAGAGTTAGAAAAAAGTTTAACGGAAAGTTGTGGCTTAGATATAATATTGGATTTTGATTATATAAAAGAGAAAGGTTCAATTAAATTAAAATGTAATAATTTGTTGGAGTTTGATTATATAATAAATAAAATTAAGACTTAACAGAGTTTTTAGCAATTACCGAAATTGATAAAATTAACTGAGCTATTAATAGTTTGTCGTTAATTATATAACTTTTGCATTTTATTTCAGAGTCAATCAATCTTTTTTTAACCAAATTAATTTTTTTTATTGTCCATAATTTTGTTTGTGTAACTATATGAGGCTTGTCTTTAAAAAAAACGGGTGGTTGTAAAGAATTTATCGCATAATCAATATTATCGCCATTACTAATTAGACATAGGATATTTTCAATTATTTTGAAATGTTTTAAAATATTTTTAATTACAACTATAGGAGGTATTGAAGATTGAAAAGCTTTTTCATAAAAGAACAGAGCATTACTAACATCTCCACTTGCACAATGTATAGCTACTTTATTGACGTTTATGTCTGTATTGTCATTAATTAAATTTAGTAAAGTTATTTGGTCAACATTATCATTATTAATTAAAAATGTTTTCAATTTATCAAATTCCATTTGATTTATGGACGTATCACTACTAAATCTAGAGGTCATTTCTGATATAAACATGTGATTAAATTGTAAATTATTCTCATTAAAAATATTTAGTAGTTTGTCTTTAACACTAACTGATGTTTCCTCATAACAAGGAACTAATAAACCTAATTTTGAATTCATAACAAATTTAACTAAGTCACTTTGGGTTCGCAAATTATCCGCTTTTATGAATAAATTATAATTATCAATTTCCAATTTCAAAGTTGATATTAAAATATCTATTATTTTTTTGGTAAGAGAATAGTTACACAAATCTAATAATACAGTTCTTTTGTCTGAAACTAAACTATAAGTTGATAACGCTTCGGACAAAGAAGAAGGATTATCAATAAGGTTTTGTGTGTCTAACTTTGACACAATAAATGGATCGTTCGTGTCAATTGATAATTTTTTTAATGATGATTTAAAGAGTAAATCAACTAAACCATGATTAGAACCATAAAATAGAATAAATTTATAATCTATACGTTCATTATTTATAGAATTCAGAAAATGATCAGAATTAATTTTCACTTTAATTTTGGAATTATTAGATTTAAATATTTAGATAATTTAAGGGCTAAACTTTTGTTTAATCTCTCTTTTATATGTTTTAAATTAATATCATTTGAAAATAATGAACTACTTGTAGATCCTATTGCAGGAGAACTTTTAATA
>CAZFKZ010000127.1:0-2264 GCA_964519035.1 uncultured Rhodobacterales bacterium
TACTTTTAAAACCTATTTTGGGTCTATAAAACCTAAATTGGGTTTTTTTTTAATAGCAATTATTTTTTATTTTTATAATTTTATGTGTAATGAAATTTATTAAAATATTTTTAACATCACTCTGTTTAATAATCACAACTGTAGCTAATGCAGATGTAGCCTCTCAAGCTTTAAATAAAGTATCTGAAAAAATTTCAGAATACACAATTGGTCTTATTCCGGGAGAGGGAACTACAGAATTTGATATTCAATTGTCAGATAAAGATAATAATGAACCAAGAATTAATCTCTTGTTATTAAGGGATTTAAATAAAACAGAGAGCTCAAATTTTTTTACTCAAATAAGTTTACATACTCAAGACATTGGAGTAAGTGACAACAGATATATTGGTAATTTTGGTCTTGGATACAGAAGATTAAGCAATGACAATTCATTTATGTTTGGTGCAAATCTTTTTTATGATCGAGACCTTCAGGAAGATCATTCAAGAGCAAGTATCGGGTTAGAGGCAAAAGCTGGAATATTAGATTTTCATTTTAATCATTATGAGGCAGCTTCTTTACAAAAAGTAATTGATGGTGCCAAAGAACAAGCTCTAGGTGGAATGGATTATACTCTAGCAACTCAAGTACCTTACATGCCTTGGATGAAGTTTAATTTTGTAGGCTATAGATATGAAGCTGACTTGGCGTCCGCAGACACAAAAGGTGAAAAATACATTTCAGAAATAAATTTAACTCCCTCACTTATACTTGAAGCAGAATATGACAAAAGTGGAAATAATGCTGATGATTTTACTTCAGCACGTCTAACTTTTGTACATCCTCCAAGAAATATTAGTCCATCTTTAGCGGATGGATTTATTAGTGATGAAGCATTTTATAAAGTTGATATGAGCAAATCATTATCAACTAAAGTTAAAAGAAATAATAATATAGCAATTGAAACACAAGGAGCTGTAATTGTCACAGTACAGTAATATGTTTAAGATATTAAATTATAAAAAGATAATTATTTTAGGTTTAATATTAATTAGTTTTTTATTTGTTGGTCATAAAAAAGCTAACGCCGCTAATGTCACTCCAGCTTCATACATTAATACCATTTATTCAGTTATGCTTTGTGGACCTGGAAGTAGTTTAACTTTATGTGTTGATCCTGTTGTGCTTGGATCAGAGACGGCTGGTAAAAGTTTTGATTTAAGCTCTATTACTGCAGGAGCGAGCGCCGGTGGCATGGGAAGTTTAAGTACAGTTCCGTATGGGACTACATACTCTTTTTTTCAAGTTATTTTAGATAGACAATTTACAGTGACAGCTGAAGGATCTGATGGATCTAATACTTGTGCAACAGAGGCAAATTCCGGAAATGGTACAGCGTCAAGTGGTGCAACACCAGCGATTGCAGTAGCTGATGGGACAGCTGCCGCTCAAGTGATTAAGATTCCAGATGGCTCTGTTCTTGCAACAAATATGAGCGGAACTGATGTGATTGACGGAAGTGTTAGTGCCAATGATGAGCCTGCTGGAGATGCAGTTGACGGCGACACACCATATATAAAATTTAGAATTGCTCTTGCAACTCCGTTTACATTAAAACCAAGTAAAATGCCTAATGTGCAAGTTGCATTTAGTTTAACTGATGCTGTAAGTTTTTTTGATTATAATGGCGCAACTTCAGGAGGTGACTGTGGTGTAACGCCAAATGCTCCATCTGTGTCTATAACTTTTGTGGAGTAAAGTTTGAAGTTGAATTTAAACAAGATATTTATAATTTTATTCTCAATTATTTATCTCTCAATTGCACCTTCTTATTCTGCAAGTGGTATTAAGGACTTTGAAAAAATAGATTTATCTAAAGATCAAAAACCTGGAAGATTTTTTGAGGATCAGCCTGATATAACTAACGAACATCAAATACACTTTATTTATTTACTGCCCTCTGATGGAAAAGATAGAGAATTAGATGTTAATGGAAAAATGCAGGACATTTTGGAAAAAGCTAATGATGCGTTATTTAATAGCACAAAAATAAACAAAGGTTCAGGAGGTGAGGGTAAAAAATTTAGGTATGATTATAGAAAAGATGGAAAACTAGATATCACATTTATTAGAACAAGCAAAAACTGGAAAGAATTAAAAGATAACAGTGTTAACACTCAAATGGGTCATTATTTTCATCAGTTTGGTGGTTTCACTAATAAAAAGAAAACTTATTTTTTATGGACTGATATGAACAAAGGAAAGCATGGTGGAGATGCTGG
>CAZFKZ010000128.1:0-2230 GCA_964519035.1 uncultured Rhodobacterales bacterium
CCGAGGTAGTCTCTGGACTTCCAAACATTACTCCAATTTTCATTCTAATTTGGTTGATAAAAATCATCATAGTATTCGTACTTGAGATTGAACCTGTTAATTTTCTCAAAGCCTGACTCATTAATCTTGATTGAAGACCAACATGGTGATCTCCCATTTCTCCTTCAATTTCTGCTCGAGGAGTTAATGCTGCAACTGAGTCAACAACAATTACAGAAATTGATCCTGATTTAACTAGCGTATCAGCTATCTCTAAAGCTTGTTCACCTGTATCTGGTTGTGAAATTAATAATTCTTCAGTATCTACACCAAGTTTTTTTGCATAAACTGGGTCTAACGCGTGTTCTGCATCAACAAATGCACAAATTCCACCTGCTTTTTGAGCTTCGGCAACAACTTGTAATGCCAAGGTTGTTTTTCCAGAAGACTCTGGTCCATAGACTTCAACAACTCTTCCTTTTGGCAAACCGCCTATTCCAAGTGCTATGTCTAAGCTTAAAGAACCTGTGGACACTGACTCGATATCCATTGCTCTTCTTTGGCCAAGCTTCATCACTGAGCCTTTTCCAAAATTGTCAGTGATTTGTGCTATTGCAGCATCTAGTGCTTTATTTTTTTCGTCGCCTTCTACTTGTTGTGCTTTTGTAGTTTTAACTACTTTTAAGTTGTTTTTAGCCATTTTTTGCCTTTTTTATTAATTATTTTATTGCTCGAATCATTATCTAAATGTACACATTTTGTTCTTATTGGCAATATATTTATTTTTTACTCAAAAAAATCAAATAATTACTTAAGTTTTAGGTATTGGCTATTTAGCAGCCCAGCTGCTTTAAGCAAATTATATTGAGCCATTAGGTAATTTCTCTCAGAATTAGCCAAAGATATTTGAGCAGAGAGCAACAATGAATTTGACTGGATCACATCAAGTGTAGTTCTTGATCCTCTTTCATATTCAGCAGCAATTCCTTCATTTGCAATTTGTGCCGCTCTTACTTGAACTTTTACAGAATTTAAAAAACCTTTAGAAGACTCCAAGCTTGACCATGCACTAGCTACATTAGTATCATTTGTTCTAACCACATCATCTAATAGGAATCTTTTTCTATTAGTTAAATTAGAATTTTTATTAATTGTTGATCTTTTTTTTCCACCTGAATAAAAAGGCCAACTTACAGTAGCTTTTAAAGTGTCTTTTTCTCTTTCATCAACTGTTGCACTAATGTCATCAGCATAAGTTCTTTCTAAAGATAAGGATGCTGTTGGTTTTAAATTTGACTCTGAGATTTGAACATCTTTTTCAGACTGAGCTAAATCAAATTTTGCAATTTTAATATCTGGATTATTTTGTTTTGATAGATTAATTGCTTCACTTAAAGTTAATGGAATACTTACAATTGCATTTGAATTTTTCTCAAGTTGATTTGGATCTGCTATTTTTCCTATTATGTTTTCATAAGTTAACTTGCTAATTAACAAATCACTTTTGGCTTGAGTAAATTGGGCTTGAGCACCTGCGAGCGAAGATTCAGATTGCGCTAAATCAGTTATTGTAATTTGTCCACGATCTAATCTGATTTTATCATTTTCAACTTGTCTATTTAAAAGATTTAAGTTTTTTCTATTAATATTAAGTTTCTCTCTTGCTAAAATTAAATTTGTATAGACTTCAATGGCACTATGAAGAATATCTTGTTCTTTTTTAAGAAGTTTAGCTTTTCCTAAATCTAATGCGGTAATACTTTTTTCAAGGGTTAAATCTCTTCCATAATCCAATATAGTTTGCTCTAATTTGATTGAAGTGGTGAATGGGTCTACATCACTTGTACTTACGTCCCCACCGCTTTGATTGGTAAGCTTATTTGTATTTTCAATACTTTTAGACCCACTTAAAGTTAAAGAAGGTTTGTAGTCTGCTTTTGAAATATTAATATCTTCTTCTGATGCTTTAATATTTTCTCTTTCTGCATTTAACTGAAGGTTATTTTGATAAGTTTGATTTAAAGCGTCATATAAAGTAACTGCTGATGCACTACTTATTTTCAACAATGTTAAACAAATCAGTATTAATATTTTTTTCATTTTGACTTATATACCGCAGATTTAATTTGATGGTTACTATTTAAATTTAAAATTATAGACGCATATCTAGGCATTTTTTTAAACATGTTTTCTGTGATTCTTTGATAAGTTTGCATAAAATTTATTACATCACCTTTATTCATAATTTTAT
>CAZFKZ010000129.1:0-2184 GCA_964519035.1 uncultured Rhodobacterales bacterium
GCCTTAGTGGCGTTATTCGTACCATTTGTAATATTAAAAAGGATTTTTGCCATAAATTTACTCATAAGTTGTCATATAAAAAAATATTATTACTAAAGGTTAATCAATATTATTTCTTTATAATTATATTAATTTGATACTTATTAAATAAGAAAAGTGATTAGTAAAGTTAAAAAATAGATGATATTGTATATTAGAAATAATTTAAATATGGTGCTTAGTGTATAATATTTATTATGAGAATTGATTCTGAGTTGATACATATAAAACAGACTGGTGTATATAAGATGAAGAAACAGTACTTGATAAGTATGGTTCAGTGGAAGAATTAAAAAAATATCATAATAAAGAAATTGATTTTAATAATGCTGTTTCTAATGTGAATTTTGAAAATTATGATGAATATTAATAAAATATAAGTAGTTATAATTTCAATAAACAAATAGATAATTTATGTTCAAACGAAAAGATGGTTTATGATAAAAATGGTAATTGTTTAGAATTTGGTGATTTTTAACTTGCCTTTAATTTAGAAAATTTATTTTTAAAACACCTTTATCCAAATTAAAATTATCATAACTATAATAATCAAATAACAAGTGTATCGAATATATTTATTTATTGTTTGCAGAAGAGAGAATTTAAATTCAAACTTCATATAAAGGTAATTCCATTTTAGATGTGTCTAACCTACACCTAATTAATGACTTAATATTTTGAAATTGAGATTCAAAATTGTTACCGTTAAGATATTTAAAATATCTGATACAAATACCACAAAGATAAATCCATTCCGTATCAGACGAATGTTTTTTACAATTCCAGACAATTTTGTGTGGATCAAAACATTCTTTACAAAAACTATTTAATTTATACATAATCCTATCACTTCTTTAATTAACCTAATGAAATGTAATAGTAAAAGTTAAAAAAGTACAATTCCTAAAACTAATAAAATGATTTTTGTCTTTATGATTTATAATTCTCTTACATATCAACCCAATATAATATGGTTGGCAAACAGAGGATAAATAGTCCGAATAAAATTAGTTCTAACTTAGTCACTCTTTTAGATTAAAAGAATTGATGTGTAGGGAATAGAATTAATTAACAAGCTAGAGATAGCCATTTCCAAATAATAATTCAAGATAGTTTTCACACCCAGATAATCTTGAATGGAAGATTACAGTTGTCAGATTGATGGTCTTTCTTGAAATACATATTTAATCACTAATCTTGATATTATTTTTGTAAATACCTTTATCTTTTAATTTTCCACTATTCCAATAACTAACCCAAGAACCTTCTCTTTTTCCATTCTTCCAATTACCTTTATACATTAATTGTCCATTATCATAATAACCAATCCAAAAACCTTCTCTTTTACCATTCTTGTAATTACCCGTTCCTATTTTTCTAGATTCAATTTTTCCAGTAAACGGAATGTCAGAAAACTTTTTATAATAAATTCCATCCCTTTCAACCAATTCATATAATTTAACACCCCAACCAACAGATGAGTTTAGACAAAATATAATTATAAAGAATGTAATGAGTGTTTTTTTCATTTTTTCCCTTTAAGACTTTGTAGATAATTAATTATTGATTTCATAATACCATATGAAATTAGAAAGGACACAATTTCTTAGATTGAGATTTTCATACTAATATTTTAATCAAAACATTCTATGAAGGTAAAGAGTAATTGATATTTCTCTCAGGATACTATCGTGTTTGTTAGATTACGTTTTAGCTGTCAGTTTTGTGGGGTGAATACTAATTTTGTATTTAACTATTAAAGAGCGATTTTTTTGGTATGGGAGATTTTTGATAAAAAGTCTCTAATCCTATTTTGCTTAAACAACTTTTAGTCTCAGATGTACCTCTATGAATAACTATATTATAATGAGGTATACCGTTCATAATTTTTTCATCTATGATTTCAGCATAAATATCCAAATTTGAAATTAAATAGAATTTATCGTTAGGTTTCAAGGATTCTATCCTGTACTTAAAAAAGAATTACATTCTTACTAGTTCTTTTATATAGTATGAACTTAAAAGCAAGAAGAAGGTATAGGTTATCTATTTTTATATTACGTTTTAGTTATCAAATGTGATTTATTACAAAAAAGAAAGAAATGGTGCGCTCGAGAAGATTCGAACTCCTGACCCCTAGATTCG
>CAZFKZ010000130.1:0-2183 GCA_964519035.1 uncultured Rhodobacterales bacterium
GTAATTACCAAATAAGCTTGTTTATTTTTAAGCAACCCTTCTCTTCTCCCATTAGGCTTAAATCTGAAAGTCTCTCCAATTCTTGCTGCTAGATCACACCAAGCTTTAAGAGTTGCAGGAGGGCCATAATTATAAATTGGCGCTGAAATTATAATGATATCACTCTCTTTTAATTCACTTACAAGTTTATCTGATAACTCAAACATTTTTTTATGATCTTCAGTTTGGTCTTTTTCTTCAATCTTCATTCCAGACTCAGTTAAGCCGCTAACAAAAAGCATGTCGTCATCTAAATCTCTATAAATTACTTCATCACCTGGTTTTTTGATTTTATCTAATAATTTTTTTGCAAGTGCTCTTGAGCTTGATCCTTCTTTTCTGGCACTTGAGTCAATTTGATAAATTTTCATTAAATACTTTTTACCCGAAATTTTGCATAAATGGAAAGAATCTTAATATGTAGAACCCTATTGTTTGTAATTGATTGGTTAAGATTAAAATACCTGTGATTAAAAGAGTAAATCCACCAATTTTTGATATCCAATTTATATTTCTTTTAAAATTTTTAGAAAATATTAAAAATTTTTGAATCAAATAACCAGATAACACAAAAGGTATAGCAAGACCTAAAGAGTAAAAACTTAGCAATAACAAAGCCCTTGATAAAGTTTCTTCAATAGAGGCTAAAGCCAAAATAGATCCTAAAATTGGACCAATACATGGTGTCCATCCAAAACCAAAGGCTAATCCTATCATATAAGGAAACATGATATTTTGTGATTTTTTTGCCTCAAATCTTTTTTCAAGATTTAGATAACTAATATTAATTATTCCAATAAGTTGTAATGAAAAAATTATTATTAAAATTCCTGCTAAAATTCTTAATATTTCAGAATTTTGTAAAAGGGTCTGACCTAAATATGATGCAGATGCACCTAGGATAATAAATACAGTTGAAAAACCAAAACAAAATAAAACTAAAGGTAAAAAATTTACTTTTTTAGATTCTAAAATTTCTTGTAGTGACTGGCCAGATATAAAAGAAATATAACCTGGTATTAAAGGAAGCACACATGGTGATAAAAAACTTATCAATCCTGCTCCAAATGCAATAAATAATTCTATCATCTATCCTGTGTTTTTCATTGCTGCTGAAATACCAGCAATAGAAGTTAGTAATGCATCATTTAGATATCTTTTATCTATATTATTTTTATTAGTTTTAATTTTTTTAATCACAATAGGTTGAATAATATTAAGTACTTCAGAGTAAATGCTTCTTACTACAACGGATGTCCTAAATTGCTTTCTAGCTTTAATAATTTCTTTAGGGGTTATTTCTTTATTAAGTTTTTTAATAACTTCAAATTGAAATCTTAATCTTTTACCCACTCTTTTCAACTTATCATCTGCAAGAAATTCTTCATAAATTTTTGATACATCTGTATCAACTTTGGAAATTACCATATCTAAAATATCAAGCATTGAATTAAAAAAAGGCCAATTTCTCTCCATATCATATAAAGTTTTTTTAAATTCTTTGATATTTGCATATCTTAAAGCCTCAGCACTACCAAGCCATGCGGGTAACATTAACCTAATTTGTGTCCACGCAAAAATCCATGGTATGGCTCTAAGACTTTGTATATTATCTACATTTTTCCTTTTTGACGGTCTAGAACCTATTGCTAGTTTTCCCAATGAAACATGTGGTGTGACTGTTTTAAAGTATTTAATAAAATCAGAATTTTGATTGATATTTTTTCTGTAAGAGCTTTTTGAAATATCTGCCATTTTTTCAATTAATGATCGCCAAGTATTTTTAGGTTCTGGTGGTGGTATTAGCGTGGCTTGTGATACAGCTCCAATGTAACTACACAAATTATATTTTGCTAAAGGTTCATAGCCATATTTTTGTTGAATAACTTCGCCCTGATCAGTAATTCTAATTTTTCCATTTACAGAATTAGGAGGCAATGACCTTAAAGTGGCTTGTATTGGCCCACCCCCTCTACCAGCTGATCCTCCCCTGCCATGAAAAAATGTTACATCAATTTTATATTTTTTTGCAAGCTTAACTATCTCTTCTTGAGCTTTATATTGATGCCAACTAGCACAAATTTTTCCCGCATCTTTACTAGAATCCGAATAACCAATCATTACTTCTTGTTGGTGCTTAATCA
>CAZFKZ010000131.1:0-2177 GCA_964519035.1 uncultured Rhodobacterales bacterium
CCAAACCCATTCTAAGTGATGCCATTAGAATAGGGGGTACAGAATTATTTAAAGCTAACTTAGCAATTGGAAAAGCACTACCGTGTGCAGCCATAATGAATAACAAAATTAATATATGTTTTAAAGGCAATCTATTATCTAATTGAGAAAGGGTCCAAAGAGGGTTCGTCGGAAGTGTAAAACCATGTTGTTTTAACTCTTGTATAATCTTTTATAGACTCAATTCCTGCTTCTTTTCCATAACCACTATCTTTGATGCCTCCAAAAGGAGCTGAAGGTGAAATTAATCTATAGGTGTTTACAAATGTTATGCCTGCTCTAATTGCTTTTGAAACTCTCATTCCACGTGAAAGACTACTGGTATAAACTCCTGAAGATAATCCATACTGATTATCATTCATTTTATTGATTACCTCTTCCTCTGTATCAAATTTCATAACTGATAAAACAGGACCAAATAATTCATTTTCTGCTACTGGCAGATTGTGATTATCACATTCAATAATTGTTGGAGGGAAATAATACCCTTTATTAGAAAATGAGTCTCTTTTTCCACCACATTTTATTTTTCCACCTTGATCAATTGTATCTTTTATATTTTTTTCAATGGTTTCTAATTGTTTAAAACTACTTAGTGGCCCCATTTCTGTTTCTGGATCCATTGGAGTTCCAATTTTAATTTTAGATGCACGTTTTGAGAGCTTATCTAGAAACTCATCATAAATACCTTTTTGGATGTAAAGTCTTGATCCAGCTATACAGCTTTGTCCACTTGCTCCAAATATTCCTGCAGTAATACCATTTATAGCATTTTCTTGTTCAGCATCGTCAAATACAGCAACAGGGCTTTTGCCACCTAATTCCAGACTTACTTCAGAAAGATTATCTGCTGAATTTCTAATTATGTGTCTTGCAGTTTCCGGACCACCTGTAAATGCAATTTTTTCAACTAAGTTGTGAGTAGTTAATGTTTTTCCACACGGATCACCAAAACCAGTAATAACATTTACTACTCCTTTGGGTAGACCAGTTTTTTCAATAAGTTTTGCAAATTCAAACATAACAGCTGGAGCAAGTTCAGAGGATTTAATTACAACAGTATTACCCATCGCAAGAGCAGGAGCTAATTTTGTTGCAGTTAAAAACATTTGTGAATTCCAAGGAATGATTGCTGCTATTACACCAATTGGAATTCTGGTAGTTATTGCTTGAACATTAGGTTTGTCTATTGGTAGAACTGTACCCTCAACTTTATCTGCAAGACCTGCATAATAATCATAATACTCTGCAATATAATTTGCTTGTTTTTTTGTTTCTCTAAAAATTTTACCTGTATCGATAGTTTCAATTTCACCTAGCATTTCTGCATTTTCTCTTAACTGGTTTCCAATTGCTCTTAGATATTTTGCTCTTTCTCTTGGAAGCAATTTAGGCCATTCTCCTTCAAATGCTTTCTGCGCTGCATTAACTGCTTTGTTAACATCATTTGCACTTGCCTCAGGTACAACAGCCCATGGTTCATTATTTTCAGGGTTTAAAGTTTCAAACGTTTTATTGTTTTCAGAGTCAATCCACTCACCATTAATAAACATTTGATATTTTTTTAGTTTAGTCATTTTTTTCAACAAAATTTTTGATTGTTAAATTTACATCATCAGCACATTCAATACCACAAAGATGTTTGCCATCTTTGATGATCTTAAGTTGGCTATTATTGATTATTTTGTTTAATTCTTGTGACATCTCAACTGTTGAACCAACATCATGTTCTCCAGTCATTACTAGAGTATTTACTTTAATTTCATTAAAATCTTCATTGTTCTTATGATTAACGAAAAGCTCATAAACTTTTAAAAAATTAAACATATTATTTGAAGACAAAATTAAACTAATCTTTTCATATATATTAGGATTATTTTCTAAATATTCGTCAGTAAACCACCTCTTTAAAGCCTGTTTTGAAAGTTTTAATTCTTTTTTAGCTTGATTAAATCTTTCATTAATAATTTTTTGTTGTTGCTCAGATCTTTTATAAATTGAACCTAAAAGTATTAATGATTGCAATCGATCATTAAATCTTGTTGCAAAATTTCTAGCAATTAAAGAACCAATTGAAAATCCAATTAAATGAATTTTATCAATTTTAAGTTCATCAATTAAATTTATAAGTTGATCAG
>CAZFKZ010000132.1:0-2156 GCA_964519035.1 uncultured Rhodobacterales bacterium
TACATGCTGTTTCCTCATCAAATGTAAAAGAAAAATGAATATCTCTATCTAAATTGGATTTTGAGTAGATAGGTGCATAAGCTAAAGTGCATGCAATAAATCCTTTCATATCACACGAACCTCTTCCAAACAGTTTATCCTCTCTAATTGTTGCAGTAAAAGGATCTGAGCTCCAACCTTTTGAAACTGGAACAACATCGGTATGGCCTGATAAAATTATTGGTTTTTTATTGTTTGAATTTTTAGCTTTAAGAGTTGCAAATAGATTTACTCTTTTTTTTTCATCATCGTAAGTTCTAAAAGAAGTAGCACCTAATTTTTTTAAGATATCATCACAGTAATCAATTAATGCAGTATTATCCTCTCCAGATATAGTTTTAAAACCTATTAAGTCTGTTAAAATTTTAACAGAATTATTAAATAAAAGGTCTGAATTATTTTCTGTACTCATATTTTTCATCTATTATATATTAATTATATGAAAGAACAAATTACCTTTGATGATTTTAATAAAGTAGATATTCGTGTTGGAACGATAATCTCCGTAAAGAAAAATGAAAAAGCCAGAAAACCTTCATTAGTAGTTGAAGTTGACTTTGGAGAAGAGATTGGAATAAA
The DNA here is from genome assembly GCA_964519035.1 of uncultured Rhodobacterales bacterium. Taxonomy (GTDB): domain Bacteria; phylum Pseudomonadota; class Alphaproteobacteria; order Puniceispirillales; family Marisalimonadaceae; genus CAJJBL01. Next base: position 619 of record CAZFKZ010000132.1, read on the forward strand.
GCAATCATCAGCACAAATCACTCATTATTATAATGAAGAAAATCTTAAAGGAAAACAAGTAATTGGAGTATGTAATTTTCCTGAAAAAAATATCGCTGGTGTAGTATCCCAAGTGCTTATATTGGGGTCAATAGATAAAGAGGGAAGGGTTATACTAGTTCATCCCTCTCAAGAATCTGAAAATGGCCTTCCAATTGCTTGATAGATGCATCCAGAATTATTTTCTTTAGTATTATTTTTTTTTGTAGCAGCCTTTACACCTGGACCAAATAATATTTTAGCTTCTTACTCAGGGTTTAATTTTGGTTTAAAAAAATCTGTACCTTTAATTTTAGGTGTTACTCTTGGAGTAACATCTATGACATTATTGGTCAATTTTGGTTTAATTTTAGTTTTTAAAAAATATCCAATAATTCAAGATATTTTAAAAATCGTTGGATCTATTTTTTTAATTTATTTAGCTTATAAAATCTCTTTTTCTAAAAATAATATGGACATAGAAGATAATAATCCAGTTAAGTTTTTTGAAACTTTTTTATTTCAATTTATAAACCCCAAAGCAGTAATGGTTTCAATTATTGTAATATCAACTTTTGTAGATACTGGAGAGAATTATATGTTAACTTTAATTTGGGTAATGGTTATAATTTTTATTGTTGCTCTATTTAGCATATGTTTTTGGACAATTTTAGGTAAATTTTTCAAGAAATTCGCTACAAATACAAAATTTATTAAATGGTTCAATTATGTTATGTCATTTCTTCTTCTAAGTTGTATAGCTACTTTTTATTTATAAAATGATTCATAATTTTGCCGAAATAACCTATAAACTATAATTTTTATGAAACCGGGTAACAAAAATTCTTTCAATTCTCTAAGCACTATTAGTATTAACGACAATGAGTACAAATATTACTCATTAGTAGAAGCAGAAAAAAATGGATTGACCAATATTTCTAAACTTCCAAAATCACTAAAAGTTTTATTAGAAAATTTGCTTAGACATGAAGATGATTTATCTGTTACAAAAGCTCAAATAGAGGCAATAAAAAATTGGTTAAAAGAAAAAAGATCTAAGACTGAAATTGCATATCGTCCAGCAAGAGTTTTACTTCAAGATTATACCGGTATACCAGCTGTAGCTGATCTTGCCGCAATGAGAGAAGCTGTAAAAGATAAAAATAAAGATCCAAATACAATTAATCCATTATCGGCAGTTGATCTTGTAATAGACCATTCAGTTCAAGTTGATCAGTCAGCTAAAGCAGATTCTTTTGAAAAAAATGTAGATATTGAATTTGAAAGAAATGGAGAAAGATATTCATTTTTAAAGTGGGGCCAGCAAGCATTTAATAACTTTAGAATAATTCCACCAGGGACTGGAATTTGTCATCAAGTAAACTTAGAATATCTTTCTAAAGTAGTCTGGTCTGAAGAATTTGAGGGAGATAAATATTTATTTCCAGATACTTTGGTTGGTACCGATAGTCATACAACAATGGTTAATGGATTGTCTGTATTAGGTTGGGGTGTTGGAG
>CAZFKZ010000133.1:0-2126 GCA_964519035.1 uncultured Rhodobacterales bacterium
ATGCTGTGAAGTTTCTTTTACTTTCATTATGTCGGAAACAACAATACTTTCGTCTAATTTATCTGTATCAAGGTTTGCCCAAAAACTTTCTTCTAATTTTTCTTTGTTACCTGTAACAAAATTTACTTCAGGCATTTTTTTCCATTTATTGGGATCTATTTGAGCCGCGCATCCTGTAACTAAGATCTTAGCATCTGGACGATTTTTTTTTGCAGATCTAATTGCTTGTCTAGCTTGTCGTTCAGCTTCGCTAGTTACAGCGCATGTGTTAAATATAATTAAATCACTATGACCATGCTTGCTAGCGTGATCATTAATGACTTGGCTTTCCCATATATTTAATCGACATCCAAATGTTTTAATGTCTGGAGATGAGTTTTTATTTTTACTATGAATAGACAATTAATTACCTAATATTCCTTCAAATACTTTTTCTGTATCTCCAGAAAGTGTTACAGACTGATCTTTTAACCACTTAATATACAAATTACCACCATCTAAAATGATTTTATTATCTTTTGAGCTTAAGCCTAATAATGAAGCAGCTACAGAAGTTGCACAAGCGCCTGATCCACAAGCTAAAGTTATGCCAGCTCCTCTTTCCCAAACTCTCATTCTTATAACTCCTTCTTCTATAACATGGGCAAATTCAATATTTGAATATTTAGGGAAAATTGGGTTTTTCTCTAAACGAGGACCTATTGAAGTTAAATCTAAATCTTCAAGTTCATTTAAATTAGATAAAAATATTACTGCATGAGGATTACCCATAGACAGACAATAAGCTTTAAACTCATCCAGCAAAACATTTGAAGTATCTTGTTGAGTTGCGAGTGGGATATTTTGCCAATCTAATTTAGGTATTCCCATATTAACAGTAATTCCATTATCAGATAGCGAACATTCTAATTTACCTGATGTTGTTTCAATAGAAATAGTGTTTAAGTTTTCTTTTTTCATTATATAATCTGCAACACATCTTGTTCCATTTCCACATGCGCCTGTTTCAGTCCCATCACAATTATAAATCTTAATTTTATAGTTTTCTTTCTTGGCTGTATTTTCGATAATCATTATTTGATCACAACCTACACCGAACCTTCTATCTCCTATTCTTTTTAGAAAAGTAGTATCTGATATTATAGGATCTGTAATATTATCAAAGATAATAAAATCATTTCCTAGTCCATGCATTTTAATAAATGGAATACCCATATCAATTTTTCCTTTATACTAAGTACCGGGATTAAATATCAATATCTATAATTATTGGCACATGATCAGATGGCCTTTCCCAAGATCTTGTATCTTTGAAAATAACACCTGATTTAACTTGTGGAAATAGTTTTTTAGAAACCCATACATGGTCTAACCTTCTACCTCTGTTAGAAATTTCCCAATTTCTATTTCTATAAGACCACCATGAGTAAAGTTTTTCATTATGTGGAAAAATTTCTCTCATTACATCAACCCATTCACCCGTATTTATTATTTCTAATAAAGTTTCAGTTTCTAATGGGGTGTGGGAAACAACATTTAACAATTGTTTATGAGACCAAACATCATTTTCTAAAGGAGCAATATTTAAATCTCCAACTAAAATTTTTTGGTTATTTATATCTTTTGAAAAATATTTTTTCATTTCATTTAAAAATGACATTTTATGTTTAAATTTTGGATTTAGAACTATATCTGGCTCATCTCCTCCAGCAGGAATATAAAAATTATGTAATTCTGTCCCATCTTTTAATTTAACTGAAACATGCCTTGTATCATTTTTCATACACCAGTCTATATATTGCTCATTACTAAATTCTACTTTAGACATTATAGCAATGCCGTTATAAGATTTCTCACCTCTAAAATATTGATGTATCATACCAATTTTTTTAAAATCCTCTATTGGGAAATATTCATCTGGAGTTTTTGTTTCCTGTAGACACATAATATCTATGCCTTGTTCTTCAATGAATTTTATAACTTGAGGAGACCTAAGCCTTACAGAATTAATATTCCAAGTTGCTATTCTCATTAAAACTCCTAAACGATTTACTTGTTATAGCTTATTTTATAAAAATTCATTTCAACTGCTTGGCTCAGGAAAATCATCGGGGAAAAAAAGTGTG
>CAZFKZ010000134.1:0-2118 GCA_964519035.1 uncultured Rhodobacterales bacterium
TATTCTTCTATAAGTTCTTCTAAAAAATGAAGAAATTCTGGTAATTCGTGTGCGTGTTCCATTAGTTACATCTCCTACATATTGTTGAGACTTCAAGTTGAAACTTGCTGAAGTCATATTTTTTTATTGGGTTTTTTTTAAATATTGTTTCAAATAATTCTGAATTAAGCTCTTCTGTGTCTCCACAATCTCTACAAATGGCTATAGATGGATTATGCTTAACATGTTCATGACTGCACAATACATAAGTCTTATTTTGATTAGATTTATGTATCTTATCCTCTTCTATTAGTTTTTTTAAAGATCTGTAAACAGCCATCGGTTGTATCTTCTTAAATTTTTGAAATTTATCTAATATTTCATAAGCAGTTAAATGCTTCTTGGATTTTTTAATTATATCAAAAACTATGTCATTATTATTCATTATGTGATGTTATAACATAACACTTTATAATGTCAATACCCTATGGTAATAAAGATTTTTGTTTCTTTATAATTGTAATAAATTAATAACAAAACTTACACATAAAGGAGACTATGTTTATAAAAAAATACTTAAAATGGATTAGTACAGCTCTTGTATTAATAGGAATATTATTAACAAATCTAAACATCTACCCTATCAATATTTACTTTCATGGACTGGGTGTTATTGGTTGGACAATAGCTGGTTTTATATCAAAGGATAAGGCTATATTGACTAATTTTGGTTTACAAATACCCCTTTTCTTAATGGGAATTTATAAGGTTATATTTTAGATTTAATATGAATATAGCAAGTTGTATTTAAAGTATTTTACAACTAGACAAACTTATTAATTAATATAATTAACGTTGAATCAGCATCATATAATTAATCTTATTAAATTTAATTGTAGATATAATTTTCCACCCATATTAAATCATCATCAAGAATAAGAATCGTTTGAAATGGAAAACAATAAAGATAAATAAGAAAATTAAGAAATATGGAACTAACATTATTATATACGATCATTGGATTTGCATTAGCTGGATATAGTGTAATAGCAAATGACTCAATTCAAACATTGGGTACTTTTATTGCCTCAAAACAAAAATGGTTTAAATGGTATACACTTGCAAGTGCAGCATCATTTGTACTGATCCTAGCTATTACGTGGGGCTGGTACAGTAATAATGGTGATATTTCATATGGAAGATTAACTCAAATACCTTACCAAGAAATTCAATGGTATCATGCTGTGGCTCCAGGAATACTTTTGGTATTAACAAGATTTGGAATACCCGTCTCAACAACTTTTCTAGTTTTGTCTGCTTTTGCATCAACTGTAATACTTGAAAAAATGCTTATGAAAAGTGTTGTGGGTTATGGTCTTGCAGCAATAGCTGCTTACATTTGCTGGATTATTATTTCAAAATTTATTAATGAAAAATTAGATGAAGTTGAAGATAAATGGATTGGTTTCTGGCGTAACTCAGTATGGTTTACTTCAGGTTTATTGTGGTGGGCTTGGTTATCTCATGATGTAGCTAATATAGCTGTATATCTACCAAGACAATTAGATGTAACATTATTATTAATTGTTCTGGGTTATTTTACTGTCTTATTATTTTATATTTTTTACATTCATGGTGGAGCAATCCAAAAAGTAGTTTTAGAGAAAACTGGAACAAGATACGCAAGATCAGCAACAATAATAAATATTATTTATGCTGGTGTTCTTTATTACTTTAAAGAACTTAATGATTTACCAATGTCTACAACATGGGTGTTCGTTGGACTATTGTGTGGAAGAGAATTAGCAATTGCTTCGATGAATAGTGATTACAAATTCAAATATGTTTTCCCACTTATTGGTAAAGATTTTCTTAAAATGACCTTGGGTTTAACTGTGTCAGTCGCAATTGTACTTGCAATTCACTATATAATTATTCCAAACGGATTTTTCTAAATTATTAGTTATTTTAATGTATTGGGTTTATTTAATACGGCCATATACATCTTGAAACCTTACAATATCACTTTCTTTTAATATCGATCCAACTTGAGCTTCAATAATTTTAACAGGTTTATTACCAGGATTTTCAATTCTATGAATTGCCTCTAATGGAATAAATATATGATCGTTTTGTTTT
>CAZFKZ010000135.1:0-2107 GCA_964519035.1 uncultured Rhodobacterales bacterium
TGTTGATGATAATGCTATATTAGGTGGTTTATCAGCAGTCCATCAATTTTGTAGGGTTGGAAAACTGTCTATGATTGGGGGAATGAGTGCTGTTGAACATGATGTTGTACCTTATGGATTAGTAACAGGTAATAGAGCTCATTTGTTAGGCCTTAATATTGTTGGCTTAAGAAGAGCAAATTATTCAAATGAAGTTATTAAAGATTTTAAGGTGGTATTTGAAAAAATATTTAATTCAAATGAAATTAAAACTGAATCAATTGCAAACAATGATACTAAGAATGAATTAACAAAAAACCTAATTGATTTTATTCTAGCTGACAGTTCTCGTGGTCTATGTAGCTTTAAATGAAAAAACAATTAAATAACTTAGCTTTAATTGGAGGTGACAATGATTTACCTCTATTTGCCTATAATTCACTTAAAAAAAAATATAAAAATTTTATATATATAAATTTATCTATTAGTAATAAAGAAAAATTGCTTAATAAAAAAAATGTTTACAATTTGAAGCTATTTGAGCTTGAAAAGTGTATTGATTTACTTAGTAGCAAAAAAATTAATAATCTTTGTTTTTTAGGTACTGTAAATAGACCAGATTTCTCTAAGTTAAAACTGGATAAGGTTCTAAGTAAATATATTAATAATTTGATTACAGCATCAAAAGAGGGTGATGGCAAAATTCTATCTTCTGTAATTGATATTTTTCTAACAGAAGGATTTTCTACAAAATCTTTTACTGATCACTTTCCAAATGAGTATCTTCTTGATAAAAATTATTTAGACATTAATTCTAATGAAAAAAAAGATATTACTAAAGGTGTTGCCTTACTTAATACATTAAGCAACTATGATAATGCTCAAGCCTGCGTAATATCTAATGGATATATACTTTCTATTGAGGCTGCAGAGGGTACTGATAAAATGCTTTCAAGAATTAAATCAATTAAGAATAAAATTTCTAGAAATATTGTAGAAGGATGCCTAGTAAAGATTCCAAAAGTACAACAAAATCTGAATATTGATCTACCTACTGTTGGAATTAATACTCTTGAATTAATGTTTAAGAATAAGTTGAATGTTCTAGCTGTCAGCAAACAGAAAACTATTGTTGTTGAGAAGGATAAATTCTATAAAACTTTGATCAAATATAACATTAAACTTTATTTTATAGATTAACGTGTATTTTTCGTAGATCTTTTTTTACCGTAAGCTGTTTTTTTGTTACCTGTATACAGCTGTCTTGGCCTACCAATTTTTTGAACTGGGTCTTCAATCATTTCATGCCAGTGTGCTGTCCATCCAGAGCTTCTTGCAATAGAAAATATTACTGTGAACATTTCAGGCGGAAACCCCATAGCTCTTAGTATAATTCCAGAATAAAAATCAACATTTGGGTAGAGTTTTTTTTCAACAAAATAACTATCTTTTAGAGCTATTTTCTCTAATTCCATGGCAACTTCTAAAACAGGATCATTTTTAATACCTATATGATTAAGTACTTTTTTACATGTTTGCTTAAGTATTTTTGCCCTTGGGTCATAATTTTTATAGACTCTATGACCAAAGCCCATAAGTCTAAAAGGGTCATTTTTATCTTTAGCTTTCTTAATATACATTGGTATATTTTTTTTATTACCAATAGTCTCAAGCATTTCTAATGCCGCTTGATTTGCACCACCATGAGCAGGTCCCCATAAAGAAGCTACACCAGCAGCCACACATGCAAATGGATTTGCTCCAGACGAACCTGCTAGTCGCACAGTTGAAGTTGAAGCATTTTGCTCGTGATCAGCGTGAAGAATTAAAATTGTATCCATGGCCTTTGATATTATTGGGGAAATTTTATATTTTTCTGCAGGCACACTAAAACACATATTTAAAAAATTTTCAGAGTAAGTAAGTGAATTATCAGGTTGAACAAATGGTTGTCCTATCGAGTATTTGTAAGCCATAGCACCTATAGTTGAGGCTTTAGCAATAATTCTTCTTGAAGCCGTCATTCTTTGGTGAGGATCATTTATATCAAGTGAGTCTTGGTAAAAAGCTGACAATGCACCCATAACACCAACCATCATGGCCATTGGGTGAGCATCCCTTCTAAACC
>CAZFKZ010000136.1:0-2096 GCA_964519035.1 uncultured Rhodobacterales bacterium
GTGTAATCAAGTCGACTTTCGCTTCCAAAATTACCTACTGTACATTCTCCTGAATGAATACCTATTCTGATTTGAAGAGGAGTAATAAGATTAAACTTAATTTGAAAATCCTGTGATAGTTTACGCATTGATTTTTGCATTTCAATACTCATCTCGACGCATCTTATTGCATCTGATTTTTTTCCTTCTGTTACAGGGTCTCCAAAAAAAATCATAATGGAGTCTCCAATATATTTATCTATTGTTCCACCAAAAGATATAGCAATATCTGTCATTGACGTAAGATAACTATTGAGCATTTCAGTTAAAGGAGCAGATTCCATATTGTCTGAAATTTTGGTAAAAGAAATTATATCTGAAAAAAAAACTGTAAGATACTTCTTGTCACTCTGTATTTTAGCTGTTTTATTTCCTAAAAAAATAGAATCATAAAGTTGTGGGGATAAATATTTTGATAATTGACTAGCGATCTCTTCAATTTCTTTACTCTTTTGATTAGAAGCTTCTTGAGCAGCTTTAGCTATTTGTTTTTGTTTATCAAGTTCAGAAGCTAAGTTTCGACGTAATTTTGACTCTAATTGCAATTTTGCAACTTGCATTTTTAAAGATCTAATTTCATTGGCCGAATTATCGTTCATGTTAAATAATAATCAATTTTATTTAATTATATTAATCGTAGGGATTAATAAGTTTTTCATTAGTTAGTTTGTCATACCTAACATACCTTTGCATTTCGCTAGGCATAGTAACAATTACATCATTTAAACCAGCATTTTCTAACACTTCAATAATAGACTCTTCATCCTCAGCATACCAGTGACAAAAGAAAAAATCATCTTTACCCATCCAATGTTGCAGAGTTTCTGCTTTTTCTGTTTTTAACCCTTCAAAAAATTGAGTGTCTGTCATTTTACCTTGCTCAATAAGAACTGACTTAATAGTTTCAGGATTTGACCAGGTATGAGTGCAAATATAATGTTTTTTTGCCATGAATACTCCCCTTAATTAATACATTAAGCGTATTAGAAAATTAACCTTCAATCAACTGGAAAAAGTGTAGGTAGATATTTTAAAACCTTACAAACTACTCAAATGGTTTGGATTTTATCCAGTTAATAGTACTTTCTAAAGTAGAAGAAAAATCTCTAATTTTAACATTCAGAGAATCTCTTCTCGTAAAATCAAACTGAGTCGGTTTTATTAATTCGCCTGTAACTGGTGCCGGCATAATCATATTGGGTATAAGTTTTTGACATTCATGATATATTTCTTGCCAATGTAGACTTTTATAAACACCAAAATATCTTCCAAAAGATGTAGGTGTTTCATATGCGGATAAAAATAAATTAGCTAAATCACGCAAATGAATCATAGATATTGAAGAATTTGGAATTTTGTCATGCCTTGGTTGTCCGCCTTCAATTACTCTCTTTAACCAAACAAAAGGGTTATGATTCATATGTTCGGGTAAAATTGCATCTCCATATAACCCCGTAGGAAGAATGATAGATAATCTCATATCATTTTCATGACAGTACTTAATCGCAGCTTTTTCCATTACTGTTTTTGTTGCAGAGGTATACTTTTTGTTAGAACACTGATTGGTTTCATCTGACCAATGATCATTCTCATTTTTTATCAAAACTGGAATTGTAGGGTTTGTGCTAGATGTAGAAGAACATATGACGATATGTTTTAGACCTTGTATCTTAGCAGCTTTTAAAATATTTAAACATCCATCAACCGTTGGTTGAATTATTTCTTTATAACCCTTCTCATCATTCATTTCTTTGGCAGGGGTTCCATCCTTCCCAAAATAGGTTGGAATAAGAGAGGCTATAAAACAAGCATCTGTACCTTGTAAAGGTTTTAAAAAAGTATCCTGTGAAGACATATCAGATTCAAAAACTTCTAAATGATTTGAATTTGTTAATTTATTTAGATATTGCAATCTATCAGGCATATTTAGAATTCTAAGCGTGCCATTAACTAAATAACCTTTTTCAAGTGCACTTCTAACTATACTGGAACCAACTAAGCCAGTAGCACCAACAACACAAATTTTTTTTAAAGCACTCACTAAATCAACCTAATTT
>CAZFKZ010000137.1:0-2068 GCA_964519035.1 uncultured Rhodobacterales bacterium
GGACTTTCTACTTTATCTATACAATCTTCTACAGTTACTCTAGCCATGCGCAGTATCTATACAGTGAGATTAAATAAATCAAGGAGAATTTTTAAAGATATTCAGGATTAAGCTTATTCCTGATCGAATATAATGAGATAATAGCAATAGATATATAGGTGGCTGAAATTAGTGCAATTTGCTCTATGGAAAAACCATTATCTATCAATATTCCAAACAAAGCTGTACCAAAAGCAGTAGAAAACACCATTAGTGATGTGGTTAAAGCCTTAACAGAGCCAATGTACTTAACACCATAAATTTCTGCCCAAGTGGAGGATCCCAAAACATTTGCAAAACCATTGGATATTCCAATAAAACCAAAAAAAACAAATGATGAAATTGGACTGTTAAAATAAAAGAGCACAAAGGCAGAAAAAATAAGTGGGATATTCATGTAAATGAGTAGTTTCCTGCTACTAAACTTATCAATTAAAAATCCTGAAAAAAATAGTGTAATTACAGACAGCACTGAATAAACCATAAAAGATTGAGCAATTACATAAGGCCCCCATCCTTTAGATGAAGAAATAAATGACTGATAAACAAATGAACCAGTAGCAATCCATGGCATAGCCAACATATTAAAAGATATAATATAAAATCTATAATCTCTAAGAACTTCGCTTCGCTTCCATTGTTTAATTTTATTTTCAATTTTATTATCTGAAATTGAATTTTCTCTAGTATCTAGACTAATATTCTTTACTGTAAAAAAAATAACAATAGGAAGAATTAGAATTATTAAAATTGAAATTGATATCCATATATTTCTCCATTCAATAAATGTTAGTAAAAATACAATAAATAGTGGCATAACAAATTCTGCAAAAGAAAGTCCTAACCATGTAGTGCTTAATGCTCTACCTCTACTTTTTTCAAAATATCTTGATATAGTTGTTGAAGCAGTATGTGACATTAGTCCCTGCCCTGATAATCTCATTAAAAAAATTGCAAAAAATAAAAATATTACTGATGAAATTTTAGAAAATAAAAAACTAGAAATAGACAATAGAATTACAACATAAGATGCAAATTTAATAATATTCATATCATCAATTTTTTTTCCAACCCAGACTAAAATAAAACTACTTAAGAGTGTAGCTGATGCATAAATGGTACCAAATTGACCATGTGAGATAGAAAGTGTTTCACGAATGCTTGGGTTAAATAGCCCTAGAAAAAAACTCTGTCCAAAACTTGAAAAAAATGTAAAGATAAAACCAAATAAAATTACTTTAAAATTCAAACTATTAAACATAGGAATAAAAAATTATGAGTTGTAATGTTGCTTTCATAGGTCTTGGTGTCATGGGTTATCCAATGGCAGGTTATATATCAAAAGCTGGTCACAATGTAACTGTTTATAATAGAACAGCTACTAAAGCTGATAAATGGATATCTGAATATAAAGGATCTAAAGCTGAAACTCCGGCTAAAGCTGCTGAAGGTGCAGATTTTGTTTTTACCTGTGTAGGAAACGATAATGACTTAAGAGAAGTTACTTTTGGTGAAAATGGAATTTTTAAAACAATTAAAAAAGGTGCTATTTATATTGATAACACAACTGCATCAGCGACAATATCAAGAGAAATTTATGATTATGCAAAGAAAAATGAATTTGGTTCATTAGATGCACCTGTATCAGGTGGTCAAGCTGGTGCTGAAAATGGTGCATTAACAGTGATGATTGGTGGTGATCAAGCTGATTTTGATAAAGCAAAAGATAAAATAGATTGTTATAGCAAAAAAATGAAACTTTTAGGTGGTGCAGGTAATGGTCAATTAGCAAAAATGGTTAACCAAATTTGTATTGCAGGATTAGTTCAAGGATTGTCAGAAGCTATCAATTTTGGAATGAAAGCTGGCTTAAATATGGAAGATGTAATTGAGGTTATATCAAAAGGTGCGGCTCAATCTTGGCAAATGGAAAATAGATACAAAACAATGATTGATGATAAGTTTGAATTTGGTTTTGCGGTTGACTGGATGAGAAAAGATTTAAAGATAGCAATGGAAGAAGCTAAAA
>CAZFKZ010000138.1:0-2053 GCA_964519035.1 uncultured Rhodobacterales bacterium
ATAATAGAAATGGATCTTTTAATTGAATTTAAATCAGTGCCTTCAATTAAAATAGCTTGAGAAATTATTTGATCGTTCATACCTTGAGAGGATCTATATGATTTTTCTTCAGTTTGCATTTGCCCAAAAGAACTATCTCCTAGTAAGACATGCATACCTGTAATACCATCTAATTTTATGACTTGGGGAACAGACAGTTTTAAACTTTCTGTATTTATTTTTGTTTCAATATCTTTGCCTAAAAATCTAATGCTCGCGATGCATCCACCAAAACCAACTGATTTACTGGCTATAACACTACAGATTGTTCTTGATGGAGCTATATAACTTGAAAGAATTTCTTTAGTCCATTTTGTAGGGTTATTTAATCTTTCTAAGTATTTTCTTGAGATAAAAACCTCTTTCCTTTCTGCTTCATACATCATAAAATATTTATGTTCTAATTCTGTACCTGAAATCCCAACTGCCCTACAGCCTCTTAGAAAACCAGGCAAAGCAATTCTCTCTGGCATATGTTCTTTACTGTGCCATGAGTTGTAATCTATTTCTTTGGATTCAACTATCCCACCCCAATTAACTAAAACTGCATTTCCAAGTAGGCTCATAAAAATCCTTGCATTATGTAGTGTAAATATTCATTTTTTAATAAAATTATTATAGGTTATTTTCAAAATCAAAAAAACTATTTCTTATTTGTTTTTTTATTCTGTAATAATTTATTTTTTTTAGCAGTTCTTTTAAAGTTAGACTTACCTTTTGTAGTTGCTAATTTTTTTGACTTATATTTTTTATCTTCAAATTGGTCGTTATAATTTATTACTTTTGAAGAAGGTGGTCTAATTTCTTCATGATAACCAATAATATTGTCTGGATTTAAAAGGTTACTTTTAGTAACCTCTAATTTCAAGTCTATTAATTTTTCTATTCTAAAGAGCTTCAATCTTTCACTTGGTTCACAAAATGATATAGCTATACCTGATGCTCCAGCTCTAGCAGTTCTTCCAATTCTATGGACATAATCTTCTGGAGTTGATGGCATATCAAAATTAATAATATGTGAGACAGCCTCAACATCAATACCTCTAGCAGCAATGTCGGTTGCTATTAAAATTTTAATGCTTCCATCTTTAAATCCATTTAATGCTCTTTGTCTTGCAGCTTGTGATTTATTACTATGGATAGCTTCACAATCTATGTTAACAGCTGATAATTTTTGAGATATTCTATTCGCTTTATGTTTTGTACGAGTAAAAACTATGGCTGAATTAAAATCTTTTTCTTTTAATAAAGTTATCAATTGTAACACCTTATCCTTAGGATCAATAACAATAACTGACTGAGCTATTCTTTCTACTGGAGTAAGAGTTGACTTAACTTTAACCTGTTTAGGTGATATTAAAATGTTATTTGCTAATTTAATAACTGTCTCAGGCATCGTTGCAGAAAAAAATAAAGTTTGCCTTTTCTTGGGTAATATTTTAACCACCTTTTCTACATCTCTTATGAAGCCCATATCTAACATTCGATCAGCTTCATCTAAAACAAAAAACTCAATTTTATTTAATGAACAAAAACCTTGGTTAATGAGGTCAAGTAATCTTCCTGGTGTGGCTACAATTATATCCATTCCTCTTTCTAAAGCTTTAACCTGAGGACCTTGTTTTACTCCTCCAAAAATAACTGTATGTTTTAAAGCTATAAATTGACCATATTTTCTAATCGATTCATTGATTTGGATCGCAAGTTCCCTAGTTGGAGCTAGTATAAGGGCTTTAGGATCACGAGCTTTTTCTGTAGATTGTGATGCATTTAATTTTTGTAATATAGGCAATGTAAATGCAGCAGTTTTACCTGTACCAGTTTGAGCCATACCAAGTACATCTAATCCTTGTAAAACAAATGGTATTGTTTCATTTTGAATAGGCGTAGGAGAAGTATAACCTTCTTCTTTTAAAGCTTTTAAAAAAGGAGCTTTAATATTTAAATCTTCAAAACGTGGGTTTGACAAAATATAATCTTTCAAAAAGAAAGCGTGATTTAAACTAGATTTAAT
>CAZFKZ010000139.1:0-2016 GCA_964519035.1 uncultured Rhodobacterales bacterium
TTGTTACAATTGCAATAGATCTAACTACACAGTCTCCAGCTTTACCTTTATATCCTGCTGCAGATCTTCCTCCATCATTAATTTGTAATTCTAGATTGCTACTTGAAAATAATCTCTTAAAGAAATTCACGATTTAGTTTTATGATCAAGAATCTCTACCATACACTGGGTTGCGTATTCACGCCATTCACTAGCTGATTTACCTTTAAGACTATCCAGCTGTTGTTTGTTACTATTAATACTTTCTTGGTATTTAACTTTATCTGTTTCTTCTAGATTTTTTTCCATGTTAGTAAGATTGGTTTCCATGGCATTAATCCAACCATTACCCAGCTCTACACATTTAACATCATCTTTCTCATCACAAACTTGCTTAAAGAAATTGAAAATAACATCATCTGTTTTAATCTCTTTGCTCATCTTATCTGCCAAAAATACCTAATTTAACATCATAATCAACTGCAATTCCGTAATCAGGATCATCATCACTATCAACTACCAGCTGACCTGCTCTACTTAATAATCTATGACAATCTTTAGTTAAATGTCTTAATTTAACTTTTTTTCCAAAACTATTATATTTATCAGCAATGTCTTCAATGGCTTTTAAAGCAGATTGATCAATCACTTTTGATCTAACAAAATCGATAATGATTATATCAGGATCATCAGATGGATTAAAAAGTTCAAGAAAACTATTTGTTGAACTAAAAAAAAGAGGCCCTTCTATTTCGTAAACTTTTGCACCTTTTTCTGTTTTAGATGGTCTTTCTGTTGCTCTTATTTTTGATGCTGACTTCCATGCAAAAACTAATGCAGAAACAATTACCCCTACTAATACTGCTACTGCTAAATCTTCTAAAACTGTCACAACAGTTACAAGTATTGTGACTAAAGCATCACTTTTTGGAACAAAAAATAAAATTTTTAAAGAGTTCCAAGCAAATGTTCCTATCACTACCATGAACATCACACCTACTAGGGCAGCAATAGGTATCATTTCAATATATGATGAAGTGTATAAAATAAAGATTAATAAAAATAATGCAGCAGATATCCCTGCAATACGTGTTCTACCACCAGATCTAACATTGATCATTGATTGTCCTATCATCGCACAACCCCCCATTCCTCCAAAAAAACCTGTAACTGTATTGGCTAATCCTTGTGCTAAACATTCCTGGCTAGCACCACCTCTTTTATTAGTTATCTCTCCCACCAAATTTAAAGTTAACAAACTTTCTATTAATCCTATTGAGGCTAAAATGAATGCATAGGGAAAAATAATCTTTAATGTTTCAATATTAAAAGGAACACTAGGAATAGAAAAATCTGGCAAACCACCTTTAACGCTAGCTAGGTCACCAACATTAGGTATATCGATTTTTAAGGTTAAAGCTAAAACAGTTGTAAATAAAATAGCCACCAATGTAGATGGCAATAATTTTGTGATTTTTGGTAAAAACCAAATAATGAACATTGTAAATACAACAAATATTATGGAGTAAAGCAATGTATTACCTGTAACCCAAACTGACTCACCAAGTGCATTTATTGTTTTAAACTGACTAAGTTGAGAAATACCAATTACTATTGCTAATCCATTTACAAAGCCAAGCATCACAGGCTCTGGGACCATTCTAATAAATTTACCAAGTTTAAATATACCCGCAATTAGTTGTAATATTCCCATCAAAACTACTGTTGCAAATAAATATTGAGCTCCGTGATCCATAACAAGTGCAACCATTACAACGGCTAAAGCACCTGTCGCCCCTGAAATCATTCCAGGTCTTCCACCAAATACAGCAGTAATTAAACCAACAATGAAAGCTGCATAAAGGCCAGATAAAGGTGCAACTCCTGCAACAAACGCAAAGGCAATGGCTTCTGGAACTAACGCTAAAGCCACTGTTAATCCAGACAAAATTTCAACTCTAAAAAGTGAAAAGGATAATCCTTCCTTTGGAATATAGTTTTGCGAATTAAATCTAAAAGACTTTACAATGCCTAAAA
>CAZFKZ010000140.1:0-1993 GCA_964519035.1 uncultured Rhodobacterales bacterium
TTATGATCTGCAACTGCTAATGTACGTTGAGGAGAACTAACTTTTCTACCAGACATTCTCAAACCTTCAAACGCTTGAGGGCTTGTTACTTCGTGAACCAAATGCCTATCAATATATATCAGAGAAGCACCATCTTTTTGTGTGTTGATAAGATGATAATCCCAGATTTTATCAAAGAGTGTCCTAGGTTTCATTTTGATTTTCCCTATATTTTTATAAAATAAGTTGTAAATATTTATCAAAAGTAAAGGATTTAAATAGTTTCAAAAATTACGCTTTTGTTGGTTCAGTAACTTCTGAGCTAGCAGCTTTCTTTATATTATTCTTTTTTGAAACTTGAATTTTTTCTACAATTCTAGCTGATTTACCTCTTCTATCTCTCAAGTAATAAAGTTTAGCCCTTCTTACTTTACCTCTTTTAAGAACAGATATTCCTGCAATTTTAGGAGAGAAAACTGGAAATATTCTTTCTACACCTTCACCATAAGAAATTTTTCTGACAGTAAAATTTTCATTAATACCACCACCGCTTCTGGCAATACAAAGACCTTCAAATGCTTGAATTCTCTCTTTTTCACCTTCAACTATTTTTACATCAACTTTAATAGTATCGCCTGCTCCAAATTCAGGAAGAGTTCTTTGTGAAGAGATCTTATCCATCTGTTCTTTTTCAATTTTATCTATAACATTCATCTTAGTTCCCTTTCGTGTAATATACACATAACAAATTAATAAATTTTTATCTAGTTAAGATTTCATATATTTAGACCACAAGTCTGGTCTGTTAAATTTTGTAATTTCTTCAGCTTGTTTAATTTTCCAATCCTTTATTTTTTTATGATCTCCTGATAGCAATACATCTGGAACATTCATACTTTGCCAATTTCTTGGTTGGGTATATAATGGATACTCTAACAAGTTGTTTTCAAAGCTTTCATCAACCAAACCCTCTGAATTTCCTATAACGTTAGGAAGTAACCTGATTGTAGCATCAAGAATAATTTGAGCACCTACCTCTCCACCTGATAAAATATAATCTCCTACACTAACCTCTATAATATCATTTTTAATTAGAAATCTTTCGTCAACTCCTTCGTATCTTCCACAAATAAACACGGCTCCTTTTTCTTTAGATAAGTCTTTTGCAAATTCTTGATCAAAAAATTTTCCTCTAGGAGACAAATAAATTCTTGGTCCCTTTTCATCAGCAACAGAATTAAGAGCTCTATCTAAAACATCTGGTTTAATAACCATCCCAGGGCCACCACCAAAAGGAACATCATCAACTTTTCCATTCTGATTATCAGCATAGTCTCTGATGTTAATAGCATTTAAAGACCAAATACCATTTTTTAAAGCCTTGCCTGATAATGAGAAACCTAATGTTCCAGGAAACATCTCAGGAAACAACGATAAAACAGTTGCGCTCCACAAAAAACAAACTCCTTCTCTAATTATCTAAAAAACTCAAATCTAAATTAATAGTTACCTCTTTTTCTTCATAATTAATTTCTTTTAAAAAGTTATTATTAATTGGTAAATAATATAACTTTTTTTCTTTCATAACTTCGGCTAAAAGACCTCCTCCAAAATCATTAAAAGAAGTAATCGATCCAAAAAACTCTTTTTTAGAATTATAAACTTTAAATGTTAGCAAATCTCTTTGATAAAATTCATCATCCTGTAATATTGGCAAACTTTCTCTTTTTACAAATAGTTTGAGCCCTCTAAATATTTCAGCTTCATTTCTTGTTGCCACACCTTCAATCTTACAAATCAGATTACCTTTAACTTTACCTACGAATTTTATATCTAAGGTATTTTCATTTTTTTCTAAAAAAAAATCTTTATAATCATAAATATTATCTAATGTTTCTGTGTAGCTTTTTAGTTTTACGTTACCTTTTATACCGTGAACACCAACAAAACATCCTATTTCTACTAAATTTTGATTAGACAATCTATCTCTATTCTTTTTTTGGTTCTTCTGCTG
>CAZFKZ010000141.1:0-1954 GCA_964519035.1 uncultured Rhodobacterales bacterium
ATATCAGAAATAATTATTTTTCTTTAAGTCTTGGAAATAATTCTACAAAATTACAAGGTTTGTTATTAATATCCAGCTGTTGCTTTAAAATACCATCCCATGCATCAGTAACTCCCCCAGATGATCCAGGTAATGCAAACACATATTTGCCATTTGCTAATACTGCACAAGCCCTAGATTGAATGGCTGAAGTTCCAACTGTCTTTAAACTGATTGTTCTAAACACTTCTCCAAAACCTGGAATGTGTTTATCTGCAATTTCATTAACTGCTTCAGGAGTAATGTCTCTTCCTGTTAAACCTGTTCCACCAGTAGTGATAATAACATCTATATTTTCTTGATATATCCATCCTTTTAAAATTTTAACAATTTCTTCTTTGGTATCTTTACAAATTTTTCTATCAACCAACTTATGCTTAGCCTCTTCAATCTTATTTACTAAAATTGAACCAGATTTATCATTCTCAAAAGTTCTTGTGTCTGTAACAGTCAAAAGTGCTATATTTACAATCATAAATTCTAATTAATTATAATGTTTATATTACCATTTTTATTTTTTGTGACAGCAATATTATATTCAAGTGTCGGATTTGGTGGGGGATCCACCTATCTGGCCCTACTTTTGATTTGGGGTATCCCTTATAAAATTTTTCCTGTTATAGCTCTTTGTTGTAATATTATTGTCGTTTCAGGTAATTGCCTCAACTATATTGGGGCAGGTAATATTAATATTAAAATTTTAATTCCATATTTATTTTCATCAGTACCTCTAGCATTTATCGGTGGATCTATTGAGCTTGAAAAGAATTCCTTTGAAATATTACTTTTTATAGTTCTTGCTTTAGCAGGAATATCATTACTTTTAAAATTTAGATCTTTTGACGATTCCAATACAATTAATAGAAAAATTCCCAAAATTATTTCAATACTAATTGGTGGCTCTATAGGTTTTGTTTCTGGTGTGGTTGGTATTGGTGGAGGTATTTTTTTAAGTCCAATTCTTTTATTAATTAAAGCTGGAAGAGCAAGAGATATTGCCACGACTGCTTCAATATTTATTCTTATTAACTCTATTGCTGGACTTGTCGGGCAATTTACTAAGGGTTTTGTGTTTATTGAAATTCAGAATTACTGGCTTCTTTTTGTATTAGTTTTAATTGGTGGTCAATTTGGAAATTTTTTAAATATAAAATTTTTACCTACTCGTGTAATGGTCCTTTTGACATCTGGACTTGTGATATTTGTTGCTGCTAGAATGGGTATTAACTTATTTATATAAAATATTAATTAAAAAAATGAAAACATTTAGAGCTTTTGGTCCAACTATAGGAAAAGGTAAGCTATCAAAAAAATTTATTAATACAATAAATACAAAGATTGAAAAATCTAATCTGACAGCACAAAATGACTACAGTTCAAAACTTGCAAGTCAGATTAAAAATGAAATAAAATTATCTAGCTCCTTTATTAAAGCAAGCTTATCTAAAGAATTAATAAAAAATATTAAAAATTATCTAAAGGCTTCTGGGGTAGAAAAAATTGAAGAAATTAAGATAATAAATCTATGGGTAGTTAAGCAGCTTAAAAATGAGTACAATCCAATTCACTATCATGAAGGTCAATTATCTGGTGTTGGCTACCTAAAAATACCAACCGATATGAATCAAAACAAAATGGTTAAAAATAAAAAGATTAAAACTAATGGAACTATTGATTTTATAAATGGTCAGAGAAGCTTTTTAAGTAAAAGTATTTATAATTTAAACCCAAAGGTTGGCGATCTTATGATTTTTCCCAATTATTTAATGCATACTGCATATCCTTTTAATATTGATGCAGAGAGAAGATCTTTTTCATTTAATGTTAATATTAAATTAAAAAAATAATTTACATAAAACTTGAGCCGCTCATAATAAAGAGTTTATTAGATTTATGTAGTTTTTTTAATATCTGC
>CAZFKZ010000142.1:0-1943 GCA_964519035.1 uncultured Rhodobacterales bacterium
ACACCCATTGAATCTGCTTGTCTTGCGTAACCCCAAGCTACAGCATCGTGTCTTGCAGTTCCTGCACTTGGTTGCATTAGTGCTCCAAAAATTGGGAATCTTACATTCTCTGAAAAATCTGCCATTGGAATAATTTCTTTTACCTGTTCCCTATCTAGTAAAACTGCATCAATCCCATTTAATCTCATAGAATTTCCTCTTCTTGCATAAACATTCATTTGGGCATCTGAATGTGCAAGATTAATAATTCCTCTGGGAGAAAACATTACGTTATAATTTAAATCCTGACTCATCTTTCTCCACAAGTCCATTCCAAACTCACTAAAGAGAGCATTGTCATCATGCATATAGTTTGACCTAATGATGGTTGTATTACGCCCAACATTTCCTCCACCTATCCAGCCTTTTTCTATAATGGCAACATTTGTAATATTATGTTCTTTTGCCAAGTAATATGCGGTTGCTAGACCATGTCCACCGCCTCCAATTATTACTACATCGTACTCTTTTTTAGGAGTTGGGTCTTTCCAAGCTAATTCCCAGTTTTGATGACCAGAAAAAGCATTTTTTATTAGATTAAATATAGAATATTTTTGCATATGATATTTTTATATAAATAAATATAAATAGTTCTTATTTTTTTTATATATATTTTTTAGAAGTTTCCAAATTTCATAAAAGAAGATATGAATTCTTCAAAATAAATTTAATTTTATAGGAGTTTCAAATGAGCGACGTTAAATCAGACATACAGATAGCTAGAGAAGCTAAAATGCAACCTATAAATGACATCTTAGATAAAATTAATGTTCCAGATGAAAGCTCAGCATTTAGCCCAATGGGCAGACATATTGCAAAAATTAACTTAGAATATTTAGATACCTTAAAAGATAAACCAGATGGCAAACTTATTTTGGTCACGGCAATCACGCCTACTCCTGCAGGAGAAGGTAAAACTACTACCTCAGTTGGTTTAAATGATGGTTTAAATAAAATTGGAAAAAAATCTATTGTTTGTTTAAGAGAACCAAGTCTTGGTCCTTCTTTTGGAATGAAAGGTGGTGCAGCAGGTGGTGGATATGCTCAAGTAGTTCCTATGGAACAAATTAATTTACATTTTACTGGAGATTTTCACGCAATAACTTCTGCTCATAATTTATTGTCTGCTTTAATAGATAATCATATCTACTGGGGTAATAAATTGGACATAGATGTTAGAAGGGTTGTTTGGAAAAGAGTGATGGATATGAATGATCGTTCTTTAAGATCTATCAATATTAACTTGGGTGGTGTAGCCAATGGTTTTCCAAGAGAAGATGGTTTTGATATAACTGTAGCATCAGAAATTATGGCAATCTTTTGCTTATCAAATGATTTAGAAGATTTAGAAAAGAGAATAGGAAATATAACCATAGCATATACAAGAGATAAAAAACCAGTTTATGCAAAAGATTTAAAAGCACAGGGTCCTATGACTGTATTATTAAAAGATGCAATTAGACCAAACGTGACACAAACATTAGAAAATAATCCTGCTATTATTCATGGTGGACCTTTTGCAAACATTGCACATGGATGTAATTCTGTAATTGCAACAAAAACAGGATTAAAACTTGCTGACTATGTTGTCACCGAAGCAGGGTTTGGTGCTGACCTAGGTGCTGAAAAATTTCTTAATATAAAATGTAGAAAATCAAATTTAAAACCTAGCTGTGTTGTGATAGTTGCAACCATAAGAGCATTAAAGATGCATGGTGGTGTAGCTAAAGATGATCTTAAAACAGAAAATGTTGATGCAGTTAAAAAAGGTTTGATTAATTTAGAGAGACATATAGAAAATGTAAAAAAGTTTGGCCTTCCTGTCGCTGTAGCTGTTAATCATTTCATTAAAGATACCGATAATGAAGTTAAAGCATTGATAGATTTTTGTGACAATTTGGGTG
>CAZFKZ010000143.1:0-1872 GCA_964519035.1 uncultured Rhodobacterales bacterium
CTAATGCTGATGGATCCATTTCTTTTCCTTGCAATATAATAAATCTGGCTAAAGCAGTTATTGCAATAAGAAGAGGCAAAGTTATGCTGATTGATTGTTGACTCCAAAACACACGAACCATTGCTAGAACTTCTAGGTAAAGAAACATTAAAAGCAAATCAGCTAACGTTACTGATTGATTTAAAATCATTTGCTTAATTTCCATACCAACAGCAATTACTGTGCTTACTAAAATAATACACATTAATGCCAGCTGTAAAGTTTTTGCTATTTTCTCCATTACTTATCTTTACTAAATGGTAGCCATTTTTCAAATACTGATTTAGATGGTCCATCGTAGGGAATTGAATACGAACTTGGATTAGGACTAGTTAAAACTTCAATTCCTTTAGAAAACACAAAAATGAAAACTACAACAAAGACAATTACCATTATTTTAAAAGGGTCAAAGTTTTTTGTTTGAAAAACACTGCTAGATTGTGCTTCTGCTTTATGAAAATGCTTGAAAGTCATATAGACCGCAAATATTAAACCAATGTGCGCAATATAAAGGCCCGCCCAACCAAATGCAAAAGTTGTATAGGAAAAAATATATAAGCTAAAAACTGTTGTCCAAATAAAACTTAAAACTAATAAAATTTGCAATCTTACGGATCTTGGTAAAGATCTAAGGTCATTCTTACTGTCATCAAATAAAATATTCGCTGCATCTACCATCCAGTTTTTTAGTGATTCCATAATACTAAGTTATAATTTTTTAAAATTATAACAATTGTTAAATTGTCCTAAATACTAGTTTAAATTTGCTTTAATGACGTTTTCTAATTGAATTGAGCTTTGAGCGCCTGAAATAAAATCTTTTCCTATCTCAAAAAAAGGAACTCCACTAATATTTTTTTCTCTAGCAATAGATATTTTTGAATTTATGTTTTGAATATTTTTATCATTGATAAAATCTTTAAAATCATTCTCTTGAATGTTGCTTTCTTTAGCTATATTTACCAAAATATTAATATCTCCTATATCAAGTCCATTAATAAAATATGATTGATATATTTTTTCTTTAATTTCATTTTGTAAATTAAATTGTTCACTTAAAATAATAAGCAAATGAGAAAGAACAGTATTTGGAGTTTTATTTATTTTGTCTAAATTAAAATTCATTCCAGATTCTTTAGCTTTTAATTTCATATTTTCATACATGGGAGTAGCATTATCTTTCCCACCAAATTTTATTTCTAAATATTCATCGCGAGAAATACCTTCTTTTGGCATATCTGGATTTAATTGAAAAGGTACATGTTGAATATTAAATTTTATATCTGGAAATTTTTTTATAGCTTTATTTAAATGTGCATGTCCAATAAAGCACCAACCACAAATGGTATCTGCAAAGACATTTATTTTCATTAAATTATGAACGAAGCTTTTTCTTATGATAATTAATAAATCTTTCAACATTTGATTTATTAAATGTTTTATTCTCTTCAAAGGAAACTTTTTTCATCGAGTAAGCAGAGCTTTTAGTGTGTCTAGACTCAATAATTATATTTCCTTTATAAAGTTTAAGTTTTACTGATCCGTTTACTTTATTTTTTTTAAGATCAACAATTTTTTGAAGTTTAAATCTCTCTTTTGAATCCCAATAACCATTATAAATAAGCTCAGCATATCTAGGCATTATTTGATCTTTTCTATGCATGGTTTCTTTGTCTAGTGTTACAGACTCAATGGCACGATGGGCATGAATTAGTAAGGTGCCACCTGGAGTTTCGTATACTCCTCTAGATTTTATTCCAATAAATCTATTTTCAACTAAATCAACTCTTCCTATTCCATTTTTACCCGCAAGATTGTTAAGTTTATTTAATA
>CAZFKZ010000144.1:0-1824 GCA_964519035.1 uncultured Rhodobacterales bacterium
ATATAGATCCAAATACAATTAATCCATTATCAGCAGTTGATCTTGTAATAGATCACTCAGTACAAGTTGATCAATCTGCTAAAGCAGATTCTTTCGAAAATAATGTGGATATTGAGTTTGAAAGAAATGCAGAAAGATACTCTTTTTTAAAATGGGGCCAGCAAGCATTTAATAATTTCAGAATAGTTCCACCAGGAACAGGAATTTGTCATCAAGTAAACTTAGAATATCTTTCTAAGGTAGTCTGGTCTGAAGAATTTGAAGGAGATAAATATTTATTTCCAGATACTTTGGTTGGCACCGATAGTCATACAACAATGGTTAATGGATTGTCTGTATTAGGCTGGGGTGTTGGCGGTATTGAAGCCGAAGCGGGAATGTTAGGCCAACCTATATCAATGCTAATCCCCGAAGTAATAGGTTTTGAAGTTAAAAATAAGATGCCAGAAGGCACAACTGCAACTGATTTAGTTTTAACAGTTGTTAAAATGTTAAGAGATAAAAGTGTTGTTGGTAAATTTGTAGAATTTTATGGCGAAGGTTTAAAAAATTTAACACTAGCTGATAGAGCAACAATAGCAAATATGGCTCCTGAGTATGGTGCTACTTGTGGTTTTTTTCCAATTGATGAAGAAACATTAAAATATTTAAAATTTTCAGGAAGAGATCAACACACAGTAGATATTGTTGAGAAATATGCAAAAGAACAAGGTTTGTGGGCAAGTGATCAAATAGAATTTACTGACACTATTTCATTAGATATGTCCACTGTAGTTCCAACAATTTCAGGCCCTAAAAGACCACAGGATAAAGTTTTATTAACTGAAGCTTCAACTTCGTTTAAAAAAGTATTTGAAGAGGCAACAAATAAAAAAGATCACTCTATTTCAAAAGTCTTAAATACAGATTACGAAATTAAGGATGGATCAATTTTAATTGCAGCAATAACTTCTTGTACTAATACTTCTAACCCAAATGTATTAATTGGCGCTGGATTGCTTGCTAAAAAAGCTGTTGAACTCGGACTTGATGTTAAACCTTGGGTAAAAACTTCTTTAGCACCTGGCTCTCAAGTTGTTACAGATTATTTAGCAAAAGCAGGATTAAACACTTATCTTGATAAGCTAGGTTTTAATTTAGTTGGTTATGGCTGCACAACATGTATCGGTAATTCTGGTCCTTTACCTGAAAATATAGTTGATGCTATCCAAAAAGAAAATATTTATACAGTATCTGTTTTATCTGGGAATAGAAATTTTGAAGGAAGAATTTCACCTCATATAAAAGCAAATTATTTGGCATCACCCCCATTAGTTGTAGCTTATGCTTTAGCAGGACATATGGAGTTTGATATGTACAAAGATGCTTTAGGAAAAGATAAAGAAGGAAACGATATTTTTTTAAAAGACATATGGCCATCGAATAAAGAAATAGAAGATACTTTGAAACAATCTTTAAATGCTGAAATGTTTATTAAAAGATATTCAAATGTTTCTGAAGGACCTAGTCAGTGGCAAAAAATTAAAACAGAAGAAACTAGTATTTATAATTGGGATGAAGGATCAACTTATGTGAAAAAACCACCTTTTTTTGATGGTCTTTCTGATGAGGCTGAAGGATTTAAAGAAATTAAAGACGCAAGACCTTTACTAATTTTAGGTGATATGGTTACAACTGATCATATTTCACCAGCAGGAAATATTCAAAAAGATAGTCCAACAGGAGAATATTTTATGGAACATCAAATTCTTCCAAAAGATTATAACTCCTATGGATCAAGAAGAGGAAATCACGAAGTAATGATGAGAGGAACGTTTGCAAATA
>CAZFKZ010000145.1:0-1823 GCA_964519035.1 uncultured Rhodobacterales bacterium
TACCACCCCAAATAAGACCATCGTATTTATTTAAATCTTTAACTTTATCAAAAATATCTTTGTCTGATGAGGGATTAACAGAGTCTATCTCTAAATTATTTGTGAAATAATCAATACTTTCTCTAAGACTTTCGGTGTGTGTTTTGATGCTATTGTCAGTAAATTCTTGATTTGCTTCTCTTAAATTTCCTTCAACTAGTAAAACTTTTTTCATTAAAATAATTCTCCTGAAATACTATGTTGATACATAGTTTTCATATCTAATTTTGTCAATTTTTTTGGGTTCCCCCCTGTAGAAGGATCTTCAAAAGCCATTTCAGATAATTTATCTAAATCCATTTTTTCTTCATCAATTACATCTGAGATTTTATGAGGAATATTAAACTCTTCTCTCAAGTTCATTGTCCATTTTACAAAACTATCAAATGATTTTTCTAAACCAAGATAATCACAGATAGAGATAATTCTATCTGAAACTTCTTTTTTGTTAAAAGTTAAAACATATGGCATAAAAATAGCATTAGATAAGCCATGATGAATATTAAACTGAGCATTAACTGGATGACTTAAAGAATGAATTGCTCCTAATCCTTTTTGAAAAGCTGTTGATCCCATGCTAGCAGCAGCCAACATTTCAGATCTTGCTACTAGATTGTTTCCATTTCTAACTGCTTCTGATAAAGAATTTTTAATTAATCTCATACCCTCTAAAGCAATTCCATCCGCCATTGGATGAAATCCAGGAGCACAAAATGCCTCTAAATTATGAGCCAAAGCGTCCATGCCTGTTGCCGCTGTAATTCTTGGCGGCAGATCAACTGTTAAAATTGGATCTAGAATAACGATAGTTGGCATTAATTTCGGGTGGAAAATAATCTTTTTTACTCCTGTTTCTTCATTGACTATCGCAGATGCCCTACCCGTCTCCGAACCAGTACCAGCAGTTGTTGGAATAGCAATGATTGGAGAAATTTTACTTTCATCAGCTCTTTTCCAATAATCACCTATATCTTCAAAATCCCATAAAGGTCTCGATTGACCACACATAAATGCAATACCTTTACCAACATCAAGAGCGCTACCTCCGCCAAATGCAATAACACCATCGCAGTCATTTTTATTATATAAATCAACTCCTTCTGTAATATTTTTACCAAATGGATTTCCTGAAAAATTAGAAAAAATTTTAATATCTTTAAAAACTTGTTTTAGATTATTGATAATCTTAATTGTCATCGGCAATGTAATTAAATCTTTATCTGTAACAAATAATGGATTTTCTATTTTTGATACTAGACAGGCTTCTGAAATATCATTTGCTCTATTTTCACCAGTCCAAACTGTTGTTGGATAATTCCAGTTTGATTTCATTTACCAATTAATTTCTAGTTTCTTATTTTCACAAATAGTTTTTAACATACTAAACATTAATGGAAAGTGTTTTGGATTTAAATCTTGTAAAATTTTTGGTCCAATTTCTAAAGCTAACTGAGCTCCTTCAATTGTAATATTTTTCATAAATTTTTCTTTTGCTTCATTATATAAATATCCTTCACCCAAATATTTACCCATCAAACTGTTTCTTCCTCCTATTGCACTAACATACAGATCACCAAGTCCTGCTAAACCATAGACTGTCTCTGCTTTACCACCATAATGAGAAACAAACTCAACCATTTCTGAAATTGATCTATGTATCAATGATGCTGATGTATTTAAAAAATATTTAGATTGAATTTCTTTTGGTGCTTTTGAGTTACTCAAACCTTCTGATGCTCCAATGAGCATTGAATAAATATTCTTAATTGCACCAGATAGCTCTA
>CAZFKZ010000146.1:0-1820 GCA_964519035.1 uncultured Rhodobacterales bacterium
TTATAATTATTATAAAAGTGTAACTTGAAATTTAAACTATTTCATCCTTAATTGTGTTAGATAAAACCCCAATTTGAGTTACTTCTATTTCAACTTTATCTCCTGGTTTCATAAAAACTGGGGGATTTCTTTTAAATCCAACCCCTCCTGGAGTACCAGTGACTAATACATCTCCTGCTCTCCAGGCCATTGCTTTAGAAACATAAGAAATCAATACTGGGATATCAAAAATTAATTGGCTCAATTTAGCATTTTGCATAACCTCACCATTTAATCTTGTTTCAAGAGTAAGCTCTTTATAATCTTTTATGTCTTCTGCAAGAACCATGTGAGGGCCAAAACTTCCTGTTTTTTCAAAATTTTTTCCCATTCCAAATTGTCTAGTATGTCTTTGCCAATCTCTAATTGTACTTTCGTTATAACAAGAATAACCAACTATATGTTTTAAAGCATCTTCTGGTTTAATATGTTTTCCTGCTTCTCCCATAATTACTGCCATCTCTCCTTCAAAATCTAAATTATCAGAAACAATCGGTCTTTGAATTGCCTGCATATGAGCAGTTTGACTTTCAGGAAAACGATGAAAAATAACGGGATTTTCTTCAACTGTTCTATTAGTTTCTTTTACATGCTCACTATAATTTAAACCTACACAAATAATTTTTCCAGGATTAGGGATTAGAGGTAAATACTCAATATCATCTACACTTAAGTTGCCCGGATTTGCGCTTGCATAAGTTTTTGCCTCTGAAATACCATTTTTAGAAATAAGATCTTTTAATGTATCTGCACCTGATATTTTACTAGTAAGATCTGTAATTAAATTATTATTTAAAATACCAAATTTTGATTCTGAATTATGTTTATAGGAAATAAATTTCATAGTTAATACTTTTTGTTTAAGATAAACCTTATATGCTAAGTTTAAATATAATTGAAGAGATAATTTTATAAAAAATAAAATGAATAAAATATTTGATTATTCAGCAATTACTTCAGGGATAATACTTTTATTATTATCTGTATTAACTTTTTGTGATGTCTTTGGACGAAGATTTTTGAATTCACCAGTTACAGGTACAATTGAATTAGTTGAAATTGGAATGGCTTTAGTAGCTTTTCTTGCAATGCCAAGAGCTTTTTTTTTAAACGCAAATGTTTCTGCTGATTTTATCAATAATTTGAACCTGGGAAAATTTAAAACCTATTTGATAATTCTTAAATTTATTTTGATGATAATAATCATGTCTTTTATGGCTTACGCTACAACTAAAACTTCAATAAAATTCATGGGAAATGAAAGAGTTACTCTTGACTTAGAGTTATACTTTTATCCATTTTATTTTATCTCCTCATTAGGAATGTGGTTAAGTGTACTTGCAATTATTGTTTGGTTTATAAAAGCTTTACCTGAAACTAATGCAAACTTGAAAGATATATAATGGAAATGGATCCAATTATTAATGGTGGAATAGCTTTTGCAGCAGTCTTAATACTAATGGTATTGAATATTCCGATTGGTATTGCAATGTTGCTAGTTGGATTCACTGGATTTGCATTAATTTCTGGTTTTGATCCAGCAATTTTTGTATTAGGTACCGCACCTTTTGATGCAGTATCAAAATATACATTATCAGTGCTTCCTCTTTTCGTTTTAATGGGAAATCTTGCTAATAGCGCTAATTTATCAAGGAACTTATATGATGCTGCTTACGCTGTAGTTGGTCATTATAAAGGTGGATTAGCAATGTCTACTGTTGGTGCTTGTGCTGGATTTGGAATGATATGTGGTTCTTCAATTGCAACAGCAGCTACCATGT
>CAZFKZ010000147.1:0-1803 GCA_964519035.1 uncultured Rhodobacterales bacterium
TATTTCTTGTACCAAAATTTATAGTCAAAGATGATGGATCTATTGGTACTAGAAACGGAGTATCTACCGGTTCAGTAGAACATAAGATGGGAATCAAAGGATCTGCAACATGTGTGCTAAATTTCGATGATGCAGTAGGGTATATGATTGGACCAAAAAATAAAGGTCTAAGCCAAATGTTTACTATGATGAATTTAGAAAGAATAATAGTTGGAGTTCAAGGTCTAGGAATTTCTGAAATAGCGTATCAAAACTCACTTAGCTACGCAAAAGAAAGAAAACAAGGAAAAACAAATAATTCGAAATCTACAAACGGAGCTGATTTTATTATTGAGCATGCTGATATTAGAAAATCATTGTTAAATATGAAATCTATCATTGAGGGTGAAAGGGCTTTATGTTTTTGGCTTTCTCAACAAACTGAAGTTAGCCTAAATCATCCAGACGAAAAAATTAAACAAGAAGCTTCAGATTATGTTTCATTAATGACGCCAGTAGTAAAATCATTATTTACAGATTTAGCTATGGAAATCACTAGTGATGCTATGCAAATTCATGGAGGATATGGTTTTACAAAAGACCAAGGTATTGAACAATTATATCGTGATAATAGAATTACCCCAATTTATGAAGGCACAAATTCAGTCCAAGCAGCAGATTTAGTATTTAGAAAATTATCTAATAAAAATGGGAACATAATTGGTAAATTTATAGAGATGATTAAAGTTGAGTGTGACAGTAAAAATGAAAAAGTAAAAAATTTTTCTAAGGAACTAAATCATTATATAGAAATTTTATCAAAGTTTACAGATTGGATTAACGAAAAAAGTAAGGAAGAAAAAGATGATGTAAGTGCTGCAGCAAATGACTATTTAAAAACACTTGGATTTGTCTCTTTAGCTTATTCTTGGATTAAAATTTTAAAAGTTAGCTTTAATGAACATGATTCTAATAAAGATTTTTATGATGATAAAATTAATACAGCAAAATTCTTTTTTGACAAAGTATTACCGAGAGCTGAATATCATTATAAATCAGCACTATCTGGAAGTGCAAACATAATGAATTTTAAATTTAATTAATTATGAGTAGTTACGATACAAATTTAGAAAAAAATTCTGCAAATTATGTTCCTCTTACTCCTTTAACTTTTTTAGAGAGAGCTAAAGATGTTTATCCTAACTATGAAGCCATAGTTTATGAAGATAGAATCTATACTTGGAGTGAAGTTTATAAAAGAGCTATAAAATTTGCTAGTGCACTAGAAAAAATAGGTATTAAAAAAGGAGATACAGTTTCATTTTTAGCTTTTAATACACCAGAAATATTTGAAGCTCACTACTCAGTTCCAATGACGGGCGGTGTATTAAATACAATAAACATTAGATTGGACGCTAATACAATTGCCTATATTTTAGATCATAGTGAAGCAAAAGTGCTTGTTGTAGATAGACAATTACACACAGAAGTAAAAAAGGCATTAAAAATTTTAGATAAAAAAATTATTGTAATCGATATAAATGATAAACATGCAGATCAGTCAAAATTAGAAAAAATTGGAGATCTAGAGTATGAAAGTTTTTTAAATACTGGAGATGAAAATTACCTTTATAAAATGCCTGATGATGAATGGCAGGCAATATCATTAAGTTATACCTCAGGTACTACTGGGAATCCAAAAGGAGTTGTTTACCATCATAGAGGCTCATATTTAATGTCAACTGGTAGTGCAGTGGCATGGAACATGCCCAATAGATTAAATTTTTTAACAATTGTTCCCATGTTTCATTGTAATGGTTGGTG
>CAZFKZ010000148.1:0-1801 GCA_964519035.1 uncultured Rhodobacterales bacterium
CAAGCATATTTAATTGAATGGAATAGGTTTTCCAATATAACAAAATACCGATGGAGTGGCAGTGATTGGTCTATACAATAAATCTAAAAATATATTAGGCTTAACGCTGATTGAGGCCCTTGTTTCAGTGGTAATAGTAGGTATTGGCTTTATCTCTATATTTCAGATGGTTAACTACTCTATTCGATCAATAGATGTCTCTGGTGAAAGAACTAAAACTAATTTTTTAGTCTCAATGGTTGCTGAAGATTTAATGGCTGACAAAGATCAAGAATATGGTGGTAAAAAATTTTACGAACATCTTTTAGGAACCAGTAATAAAGGTTGGCGTATGGGAAGTTGCTCAAGTGGAGCAAGTTCAAGTTCAAATTTTACTAATGCACCACAAAATAAGATGGAAAAATGGGACAATCGCTTTTCAAAAAGAAGAATAAAATGTAAAGGACCGAATGATATTAAGGCTCTTAAAATTTTTGATATTTGTCACTCTTCTGTTTCTCCTGGTTGCAACTATATTGGTGTAAATAATTCAAAATATGAGAGACAACTTTATTATGATAAAAAACACTTTGGCAGAATGGAAGTTAATTTAAATAACGGAGCAAAAAGAAAATATATTTATTTCCAAATTGATTAATGAAAAAGAAAAATTCTAAAAACACCAAAGGAATTACTTTAATTGAAATTTTAATCGGAATTGTAGTGTCATCAATCATGATGGCTGCAATGTATGCAACTTATAGTGCTGTAAATAATACCTACAGTCAAGTTACAGATCGTGCAAAAATAAGCCAAAGTGGCAGAGATGTTTTGGGAATGATAACAAGAGATATCCGTATGGCAGGATTTAAATATTTTAATGACAACATTCAATCAACTAATGAACATATTCCAATACTTATAACTAAAAGTGGCTCATCAGGTAAATGTTGTGATAAAATAGATATTGTTTATGGAGATGTCGCATATTCAAACGCAACTCCTCCAGTCATAAGTTACTCAAGATATAAAATAACTTATTCAGGTAAATCGTCTACTCTTCTTGATAAAACAACAGGTCAACCTATTGACGCATATGCTGTTTTTAAATCTAAAAAACTTTGGGTTCCCTCAAGTGCTTCTTGGGAAGTACCAAGTGGTAATGATAAATTTTACAATGATATTAAAGTGGTCGACTACGTTATAGATTTAGAATTTGTACCAATTGATGAAAAAGGATTAAAAATTAACCCCCCACCCACAGCTACTAACGCTAATAAAGATAAAATTTATAAAATAAAAATTGTAGATATAATCTTAACTACAAGATCTTCTAAACCTTATTTTAGATCTAACATTACTCAAACTATTTATTCATTAGCAGATAGTAATCGTAACATTTCAAAGGCAGATAAATTTTTAAGAGATTCAGTGACTGTAAGTGCTCACACTAGAAACTTGGGATTACAATAATGAGAAAAAATGAAAAAGGTTTTGCCTTAATATTAGCACTAGTTTTACTGCTCGTGATGTCTTTAATGGGTGGTGCACTAATTGTTATTTCATCTGGGGACCATGAAAATAATAATTCAAGTGATGAATTTCAACAAACTTTTTATGTTGCTGAAACTGCTTTAAGAGAAGGCGAACAATGGTTGCTTAATAAATTTCTAGGTCCATGGGATAAAGGTACTAACAAAAGAGATCTAACAAAAAAAGGTTTGCCAAACAATGGGGCTGCCAATTGGGATGGTAATATGGGAGTTGCAGCGCTAAGAAATAATTACGATAGTAGTAGTAGTTTTTTTTATAATACAAATAA
>CAZFKZ010000149.1:0-1770 GCA_964519035.1 uncultured Rhodobacterales bacterium
TAGAGACTGCGTCATTTCCTTTTTTTTTATTTCGTCCTATCAAAATAAGTTTATTTTTTTTATCTTTAGCTAATATAAATGCAGTTCTGTATCCAAGTCCATCAGTCCCTCCAGTTATCAAAATATTCATTTTCTCTCTTTTCCTTTATTTATTTCTTCTTTAAATTTAATAAAATTTTGAAGTGGATCATTTGAATTTAAGATATTTGAAATCACAGCGACACCAGAAACTCCTAGTGTAAAAAGTGACTTTAAATTATTAGTCTCTATCCCACCAATTGCAACTACAGGAAGATTAACTTTTAAAATAATATTTTTTAAACCTTCTTCTCCAATTGGAAGAGAAGCATCGTTTTTTGAATTTGTAGCATAAATAGGCCCCACACCAATATAACTTACACATTTAGGAATTGTATTTAGTTGTTTTATATTAGTTATTGATAAGCCAATCTTAATACTGTCTCCTAATAGTGCTTGAGCTTCTTCTGGGTGCATATCTGATTGGCCAAGATGAAGTATATCAATCACTTTTTTTGCTTTATAAGCAACTTGAACATTATCATTGATACATAGACTTGTACTAGTGTTTTTAATGGCGTTATGTAATTCAAATATAAGTTTAATAGTCTCGTTATTGTTGAGGGTCTTTGCCCTAAGCTGGAAAACATCTAAACCATTTTGTGCAAGTTTTTTAACAATATTTACTAAAGATTGAGTTTTACTTTCTTTATAAGCTTGGTGATTAGGTAAAATATTTTCAGGCCCAGCAATAAAATAAGTGTCGTAGTTAGACATTATTGACCTGAATATTTTCTAAAACATCTTCAGACGTAATATTAGCTAGGTTATCTAATAAGTGCATTCTCAAACTTCCTGGCCCACTAGCTATTTTACTTGCCGCTTCACCTGCCAAGCCGTATATGCCAATGATACAAGCTGTTGACAGTAATTTATCTTCACCTACAGCGATTGCCGCTCCTATTAAACATGACAAAGCACAGCCGGTTGCAGTGACTTTTGTCATCATTTCATGTCCACCTGAAATGGAATATGTTGTCTTTCCATCTGTCACGTAGTCAATTTCACCAGTGATTGCGACAATAATATTGTTTTTTATAGCAATAGCCTTTGCTGCATCCAAAGCTTCATTAGAAGAAGATGTAGAATCAACTCCTTTTCCACCACCACTTATTCCTGAAACAGCCATTATCTCAGATCCATTACCTCTTAATACGGTAGGTTTGAATTTCATTAATTCTTCAACATTTTGATTTCGAAATGCACTTGCACCAGCTCCAACAGGATCAAGAACCCAAGGCACGCCTGATTCATTAGCTTTTGAAGCAGCTTCTCTTGCACATTCTTGCCAATATGGATCAAAGGTTCCAATATTAATAGTCAATGCGCCATTAATGGCTTTACAAATTTGACTAAAATCACCAGCTTCTTCTTTAGCATGAGCCATTGCCGGTGATGCCCCGATAGCTAATAAAGCGTTAGCTGCAATATCCATAGAAACAAAATTTGAAAAATTCCATACCAGAGGCCCTTTTTGCCTTATACTTTGCAATAAATCACTAGCATTTTTAGATAAATTATTAGACAATTTTTTTTCCTCTTATTTTATAACTAAATTTTTTTAAAACTAACTTTACTAAATAAATTCTTAATAATAACTTAACATACAACTATATATTTAGTGAGATATTAAATGGAAAGAAAATTATTAGCCATTGTTGCAGCCGATATGGCAGGTTTTTCAAGATTAAT
>CAZFKZ010000150.1:0-1758 GCA_964519035.1 uncultured Rhodobacterales bacterium
ATTAATAGAATTATTGATGTTTTTCCACCTGAGCAACAATCACAAATTAGAGCTCAAATTTCAACTTCATTAAAAATGGTTGTCACACAAAGACTATTAAAAACAAAAGATGGTCAAGGACGTGTTGCTGCATTTGAAGTTATGAAATGTACACCTCCAATACAAAATTTAATTAGAGAAGCAAAAATTCATCAAATTCCAAGTATTATGCAAACCTCTGTTCGTGATGGAATGGTTACTATGACTAAATCACTAGAAGAGCTGGTTGCATCAGGAAAAATAGATGCGAATGCTGGTAAAGAACACTAAAGGTTTTTCACTCTTAGAATTATTAGTTGTTGTTGCAATAATTGGTATCATCTCTGGAATTGCTTACCCTAATTTTTCAAGCTGGAAAAAAGATAGAGAAGCAAGAGCATTTACTGAAAAAGTTACAAATTTATTTTCTGCTATGAGCGCTTCTGCACAAAGAGGCTCTTACCCCTATGCCCAGGTTTATTTTAAATTTGATCAAGGCACATTTAAGGTTTACGGTAAAGGTATGGTGCAAGACAGTATGACTAAACTATTAAATGCAGGCACAGCTTTAAATTGCGCAATGGTAACTGCCGGCTATTGGACAAAGCATGACATAAAAATTATTGAAAGCGATCAAGTGGCTCTTAGTATTAATTCCAATTCTGCAGTTTGCTTTTCTCAAGATGGTTCTTATTATAAAACCATGGGTAATTTATCTGGTGAAAGCACCATGATTATTTGTGCAAAATCTCTAGCCGTTCTAACTGGATCATGCCCTACAACAGCTTCTACTGGGCTAACAAAAAATGGAGTTGCTCAACAAGCATATTTGATTGAATGGAATAGATTTTCTAATATTGTAAAGAAAAGATGGGGTAGTAATGGTTGGACGATACAATAAATTAAAGAATATATTAGGCTTAACGCTGATTGAAGCCATGGTTTCAGTGGTTATTGTAGGTATTGGCTTTATATCTATATTTCAGATGGTTAACTATTCTGTTCGTTCGATAGATGTTTCAGGTGAACGAACTAAGACCAATTTTTTAGTTTCAATGGTTGCTGAAGATTTAATGGCAGACAAAGATCAAGAGTATGGTGGTAAAAACTTCCATGAATACCTTTTAGGAACTAGCAACAAAGGTTGGAGAATGGGAAGTTGCTCAAATGGTACAAGTTCAAATTCAAATTTTACCAATGCCCCACAAAATAAAATGCAAAAATGGGACAACCGCTTTTCAAAAAAAAGAATTAAATGTAAAGGACCTAATGATATCAAAGCACTTAAAATTTTTGATATTTGCCATTCATCTTTATCCCCTAACTGTAATTATGTTGGACCCAATGACTCGACATATGAAAGACAGCTTTATTACAACAAAAGATACTTTGGTCGAATGGAAGTTAATTTAAATAACGGAAAAAAAAGAAAATATATTTATTTTCAAATTGATTAATGAAAAATAAAAATTCTAAAAATATTAAAGGAATTACTTTAATTGAAATTTTAATTGGGATTGTGGTTTCATCTATCATGATGGGTGCAATGTACACAACTTATAGTGCTGTAAATAACACTTACAACCAAGTAACTGATCGTGCAAAAATAAGCCAAAGTGGCAGAGATGTTTTGGGAATGATGGTAAGAGATGTCCGTATGGCAGGATTTAAATATTTTAACGATACTATTAAAACAAGTAACGAGCATATTCCAATTCTTATAACTAAAAGTGGGTCTTC
>CAZFKZ010000151.1:0-1736 GCA_964519035.1 uncultured Rhodobacterales bacterium
GATTTAATCATTCTAAGTTGCATTAAATCTTTTGAAACATCGCTAAAGATAGAAGTGGTAAAAAGAGATCCAATTTTATCTTTCATATCCAATGTGATATGATCATTCTCAAGACCAATATTTTTTGGCACATCATCTCTACCAATAATGGAAACAATTGCTCTTAAAAAATTATCTCTTTTCCAATCAGTATAAATTACATTATCACAATGTGATCTTCTCCAGGGTTGGCTTGCATCAATATTTGCTGAAATTGTTGAAATTTTATTTTTTGTCACAACACATCCATAAGGCCTTCCAAATGAACAATAAATAAATCCTGTATAATAAGCAATATTATGCATTGAAGTTAAAATAACCATGTCGAGGTTATTTTTATTCATAACAGTTCTTAAATTATTTACTCTTCGGTCATACTCAGAATTGGTGAAAGGAAGTTTGGCTTTCTCTCCATTTTTTAGTGATAAAAAATTTGGTCGATCCATAGGTTTAGTTCAAACCAATATATCTTTTATTCCATCTCATAACTAAACTGTAATAAGTAAGAGATATAAATAAGAAAAAACCACCAATAATAGTATTAGTTGTTGGAATTTCATTGATTCCAAATATAGGTAACCACACCCAAAATATTCCACCTATGACTTCTGTTAAAGATAATAAGGTTAATTCCGCAGCTGGAATTGCTTTAGATCCAATTGAATATAAAATCAATCCTAGACAGACCAAAGTTCCATGCAGAGAAAATAAAGAACTATTATAACTTGACGAAAAGAATGTTAGATCATTACTCAAAATCATTATTGAAGCAAAAATAACACAGAAAAAACCTGCAAAAGCAGTTGTTGTAAACTTTGGTGTTTCTTTACGCCATCTTAATGAAACAGAAAATACTGAAAAACCTACTGATGAAGTAATACCAAAAACAAATCCAATTAATGATGTCTCAGAACTATTACCCATCGCCATTATACCTATTCCAATTGTAGCGATAAGTATTGATACCCATACATTTAAAGAAATCTTTTCCTTTAGAAATAAAAAAGCTAATAGAGCTGTAAAAAATGGCATTGCTGCCAAACATAACAATGTGATTGCAGCACTTGTATTGGTGATAGAAAACATAAAACAAATCATAGCTACACCAAGCCCAGAACCTCCAACTAAACCAGAGGCACCCATCTTGAAGTAATTTTTGTAAAATTCTTTTCCCTCTTCAAAATATAAATATAAATTTAATAAAATAAAAATTGTTAGACCTCTACCAAAAATATATTGCCAAGGAATTAAATGAGGTTCATCCATATATCTAACAGCTAAGGGTCCAAAAGACCAAATTAGGCCGGCAAACAAAACTACAGGAACAGCTATTTTGGGATCTTTAAGTATTAACATATGCAGATATTTAATTGTAAATAGATTTAACTACAACAAAAATGACATTATCTATAATAAGGTTTGATTAGAATGATTGGGTAAAAAGCAATCTACAATCTCACCTTTTTTGAATTTAGATTTACCAGCTGGTAATAATGCCCAAATATTTGATTTTACAAAAGATTTAATTCTAAAAGACTCTTGTCCCTTTAAAATTACAACTTCAATTTTCCCATTTTTAGTTATGTTCAATTTGCTCTTAGCAAATCTTACAAAATCCTTCTTTTTATAAAAATCATTTTTCAAAATAGCATTAATTGGCTTCTCTTCACCTAAACCCAATAAAGTAGAAATATAAG
>CAZFKZ010000152.1:0-1720 GCA_964519035.1 uncultured Rhodobacterales bacterium
AATTTTTTAATATACCATTTTCTATTAGAACTGTTTTTTCTGTAGGTGTGCCTTCGTCATCGATTGTTAAGCTTCCTCTTCTGTTATGCAAAGTACCATCATCAACAATTGTTACTCCTTCACTTGCAACTCTTTGCCCCATTAAATCATGAAATGCAGAAGTTTTTTTTCTATTAAAATCTCCTTCTAATCCATGACCTATAGCTTCATGAATAAGTATAGCGGGCCAACCTGGGCCTAATACAACTTTCATCTCACCAGCAGGAGCTGGCTTACTATCTAAATTTACAGATGCAATTCTAAATGCTTCATCACATACTTTTTTCCAATTATCATCTTTAAGATATTCATCATAAGATTGTCTTCCACCAATTCCATAAACACCTGTTTCTTTTTTTCCATTTTTTTCAAGCATCACCGAAACATTAAAACGAATTAGAGGTCTTACGTCTGTCAAAACCTCTCCTCCTGATCTTATAATTTCAATTGATTTATGTTCCCCAGCAAAACTTGCTGTGACCTGCTGAACAATTCCACCTTTTGCTCTAGTATAATTATTAACCTCTTTTAAAAGTTCCAGTTTAGAATTAAGTGACTTTCCTTCAATTGGATTAATATCTTTATAAAACTTTTCATTTGTCTTTGGAATTTCATTATTATAAACCCCTTTTTTTGATTTCAAAGTTGATTGCAAATTATCAGCTGATTGTTTAAGTGAATTTTTTGATATTTCATTTGAATGAGAATAAGCAACAACTTCTCCCGTGACAGCTCTTAGACCATAACCTAAATCAGAGCTATAATTTGAACTTTTAATTTTATTATCATCCAATACAATTGATTCACTTTTTGAATTTTCTAAATAAAGTTCACCATCATCACATTTATTCAAAGTATTAGAGATAATACTTTCCACATCTTTTCTACTTAAATCAGTTTTTGTAAAGAAATCGCTCATATTTATAAAATAATAATTGTTAATTTTTTTTCAATTGTTGTAATTGGCACATGTACAAACTAAATGATTTTTAATAATTTTACAGAAAATAATTTATGAAAGTCTATTATAATGAATCGTGCAGTATCTGCAGAGCTGAAATTAATCTTTATAAAAAACAAAATATTAAAGAAATTGATTGGGTGGATATTACCAATAATGTAGCTGCAGAAGATGAAACATCAAAAGATGATAAAACTCTTTTAAGAAGATTGCATGTGATGGAAGATGGAAAAGTATTTGAGGGCGCAGAAGCTTTTTTACTTGTTTGGAAAAAAATTCCAAAATATAAATTTTTATATAAATTTTTTAAACTTCCAATAATTTTCACTTTATTCAAATTCGCTTATGAAATTATTGCTTATTTTTTATATTTAAAAAATAAAAAACAACTTCAAAATTAATTAATAAAAAATAATAAGAATTGACTCAATAAAGACATTGAGCAAATAAACATAATCATCACAACAGAATACATTAAGGTAATAATCTTATTTTTTTTTCTTCTTAATCTTACAAAATTTTTATCATCTAAATCAGAAATATCTCTCTTACCCACAACTTGATAATCGTAACTCCATCTCCAAGTTGAATTACCTAACCTTGAGTCTAAATTGTTAAAATATTTTATCCACGCAATAATATACTGTAGTATCAAATATAAAATTAACATTGTTATACTTCCAAAAAACATTCTCAATATTACTTAATTAAATGAGAAAA
>CAZFKZ010000153.1:0-1719 GCA_964519035.1 uncultured Rhodobacterales bacterium
CATGCTTTGATAGAAGGTAAAAGAAGAAAAGTCAAATATGCAGTAGTTACTATGTGTGTAGGTGGCGGTCAGGGTGCTGCAGGTTTATTCGAAATTTTATAGTAAAATTATTTGTTTATTTTTTTATAAAGGAGATAAAAATTGTTTAAGACCCATTCAGATATAAGAAGGTTAACCGACAAAGAAAAATTAAAATATAAAGAAGATGGTTATATTACTGGTTTACCTGTTTTTGCTAAAGAAGCTCAAGAAGACTTGAATGACTTATTTGTTGAATTGAGCTCAAGGCTTGATAGTTCAATCGACATAAATCAAACAAATATGTGGCATAAAGCAAGTCTGTCTTTTTTTAATTTATGCAGAACTCCTGCTATTTTAGATTATGTTGAAGATTTGTTAGGACCTAATTTCTTTCAGTGGGGAGGTCAGTTTTTTTTAAAAGAACCAAAAGATGGGTCTGTTGTTCCTTGGCACCAAGATTCTCAGTATTGGCCTCTTAATCCATCTAAATCTGTAACAGTTTGGTTGGCTTTGTATGATACAGACGAAGAAAATGCTGCTATGAAGGTTGTAAGAGGAAGTCATCTTGAAGGAGAATTTAATCATCATATCAATAACGCGGCTAACCTTGCTCTAGATCAAGAAGTTTCTGAGGATCAAATTAAAAAAGAAGATATAATATCTTTAAATCTAAAAGCTGGTCAAATATCACTTCACGATGATGGTCTCCTTCATGGTTCAGAAGCCAATAATTCGCAAAGAAGAAGATGTGGCATAACCATGCGTTTTGCTCCAGTAAATGTAAAAGCTGATTTATCAGTATGGCCGCACTTTGAAACTCAATTAGCAAGAGGAGTTGATAATTATTGTCATAATCCCATTGCAGTTAAACCTAAAGGCGAAGGCACTCCAATTCGTAAGTTTCAGTATTCTAATGAATTTGTAAATCAATGGTAATTTTTAAGTTGTATAGGAGTTTTTTTGATTTTACCCGAATCTAAAGTTTTTAATTCTAGTGATTTTTTAGTGTCAGATGGAAATGTTCTTCAAGATTTAACAATTGCTTATCAAACCTGGGGGGAGCTCAACTCTAATAAAGATAATGCTATTTTAATTTGTCATGGCTATACTAATCATCATTTCCCTGAAGATCAAAATGTTGGTTGGTTTAATAATTTAATGGGTTTTGGCAAAGCAGTTGATACTAATAAATACTTTGTTATTTGTGCAAATATGTTGGGCTCTTCTTTTGGTTCCACTGGCCCCAAATCTATCAATCCAATGACAAATTTACCTTTTGGATCAGATTTTCCTTTAATTACTAATATTGATATTATTAATACTCAAAAACTTTTAATAGAAAATTTAAAAATTAGAAAACTGCACTCCATTATAGGATATTCATTTGGAGGGCATCTTGTATATTTATGGGCAACGGAGTTCCCAAATATGATGAAGAATATTGTTTCAATAGCAGGTTCTTTTGATAGGTGGGACGTTTCAAAAGAAAAAATTGAGCTAATAGAAGAACCTTTCAGTAATTGCAAAAATTGGAATAACGGTCATTATTATTCTTTGGATCGTTCAGAAATTGATAAAGCGCTTATAGATTACCGTATCAATGTTTTAAACTTTTATGGATTTAAAGATTACCTTTTATCTTTAGATTATAGTCTAGAACTTGTTAATAAAAAGGTTGTCGAAGCTGCTAAAGGATGG
>CAZFKZ010000154.1:0-1710 GCA_964519035.1 uncultured Rhodobacterales bacterium
TTCCATTTATATCCCATTCGCGATCCTCTCCATCTTTAGCTAAAGTGTAGAGAAAATGAATTTGATAATCATCGTTTACATCCGGTTGATCCTCAAAGAATCTTCCTGGTTTTTCGTCTGAAGCCAAGGATATGCTAGTGAATAAAAAGAATAAAAAAATTAATATAATTTTGGGTATTTTAGTAAAAATTTTTATCATTCTATTTATCATTTTTCATGATTAAAATTAGTTATGATTATTTAGATAGATTTTAGCCACCTACAGTAGTCAAATCAAAATCAAAAAATGCTGAATCTAACTTATAAATTACATTATTTGTTGAACTCATATCAATTGATAAAGCTCTAGTGTTATTGAATTTCATTCTAAGACCTGTTGTATCAGTATTTACATTTAAATTTATTGGCATTATTCCTACAATTTTAGTGATGCCTCCACTTTCACCCGCTTTACATCCAGTGGCACCAGCTACTACTCTATCAATATTAGCACCACTTGTTTGAACATTATCATTAAGGGTTTCATCAGCCGTTACTAAATAAGCTTCTATAGAAGTGCCACTTGAAGATGGAAAAGTTGCTGTATGATAACAGTCACCTTCTGAATCCGGTGTTAATATATTAACACCCACTTGAGCTTCCTCAGCAACTGCAGTAGCGCTACATATAATATTTTTTTCAGCTGTATCATTTAATCTAGCGTCAGTCTCCATTCCATATATTGGTTCGTTTGTTGAAGTTTGTGTAACACATCTTGTAGATGTACTAACACCATCTTGCATGGTTCCACTAAAATTTAAAACACCTTTAAATGTAAATATACTTCCCATAGTAACGACAGCATAAGAGTATGTTGCATTTTTTATAGCTGAATAATCTTCTCTACTACCTATAATACTAGCTGTACCATTTATAACTTGAGCTGCATTACCATCAACATCTTTATAAAAAGTTTGACAATCTGATAAATCAACAGTCGCCGATGGTGTTGGTGCTGTTGGTTTTGATTGACACATATGTAAACTATAAAAAGTTATTTTTTGTACATCTGGTGTTACTTCACAGTCTGTAGTTCCAGTTATCTGTGTGAGTGTACCACCGTTTCCAGAACATTCGTCATATGCTCTTTCCATGTCTAATACAGGAGCTGCATTTAAAGTTGTTGAGATAGTAACTGTTGAAACACATGTTAATAAAAATAAAATTAAAAGAGATTTAAAGTTTAATTTAAGTTTCATAATTAAAATCCTATTACAGAGAATGACATCTCTTTTTGTTTAACGATTAAATTTTGTCTTTCAACTTTTACGAATTTTTGATCAGCAACTGATGTTAGTTTATAAGCTGTATCGCTTATCCCAATTTCTTCTTGGTCTTTACTACAACAAGTCCAAGTTATTTTTAAAAATTCATTATCTTCTGTACTGCCATCATTACTTCTTTTTCCAACTTCAATTTTAAAACCTGAAAATTTAGCTTCTAAGGATATTTCATCTCCTTTTTGATCTTCAGTGCCATCAACACCTTTCCACTCAAAAGATCTGTAAGAAAAGTTTGTCCACGGTAAATAAGGTAAAGGTGCACCTACTTCAATGTCTTGTCCATCTAACGCTTCTTCATTCACATCATTTAATCCTTTTTTCTTATTAGATAACCCATAATATTGATTAAGTCTTAATGATCCAACACTTGAAATTGCTTCAATCCCTA
>CAZFKZ010000155.1:0-1709 GCA_964519035.1 uncultured Rhodobacterales bacterium
CTAAAAATTCACCTCGTGAATGTGATATTGATATAATTGATTTTAATGGTTTAATTTTAAATGGTAAATTAAATTTACCTCATAAAATGATGCACAAAAGAAGCTTTGTCTTATTACCTCTATTTGAAATTGAAAAAAATTGGTTTCACCCAATTAAAAAAACTAATATCAAAAAATTGATTTTTTCCTTATCAAATGAAGATATTAGATCTATTAAACAAATTTGAATTAATGCTATAATGAAATATGCTTAATTCTACTGATCTCATTAATAAAGTAAAAGTTTACAATAAATTCTTAAATCATGAGAGACTGGATAAGG
Source organism: uncultured Rhodobacterales bacterium (assembly GCA_964519035.1). GTDB lineage: Bacteria > Pseudomonadota > Alphaproteobacteria > Puniceispirillales > Marisalimonadaceae > CAJJBL01. Next base: position 323 of record CAZFKZ010000155.1, read on the forward strand.
CATACAATTTTGCTGTTAAGGCTCATCATAATCAAAAAAGAGCATCTGGCGATCCATATTCTGTTCATCCGATTGAAGTAGCAAACATTTTAACAGATTTAAAATTAGATAGTGCAACAATTACTACTGGATTATTGCATGACACTATAGAGGATACTTTTGCTACATACGAAACTATTAAAAATGAATTTGGTGATGAAGTAGCTGATTTAGTAGAGGGTGTCACAAAAATTTCAGTACTTGAAAATACAGCTGGAGCAAATTCTAAAGCCGAAAATTTCAGAAAATTAATTTTAGCCACATCAAAAGATATTAGAGTTCTATTAGTTAAAATAGCTGATCGATTACATAATATGAGAACGATAAAAGCCATTACAAAAGAAGAAAAGAAGATGAGGATAGCACAAGAAACTATGGAAATCTATGCTCCTCTAGCAGATAGAATGGGCATGCACACGATTAGAGATGAACTTGAGGATTTATCATTTGAGATATTAAATAATGATGCAAGAAAATTAATAAAAAAAAGACTTGATGAAATAAAATTGGATACAAAAGATGTATTTGAAGTTCTTTCTTTTGAATTAAGTGAAATTTTAAATGAAAATCATATCAATGCTGAAATTTATGGAAGAGAAAAAACTCCTTTTTCCATATGGAGAAAAGTACAAAAAAAAAGAGTATCTTTAGAGCAAATTACAGACATTGTTGGATTTAGAATTATTTTAGATAATATAGATGACTGCTATAAGACACTTGGAATTTTTCACAAAAAATGGAACTGTATACCTGGAAAATTTAAAGATTATATATCTTCACCAAAAATTAATGGATATGAATCAATTCACACATCAGTAATAGGATCCAAAAAGAAACCTATTGAAATACAGATTAGAACAAAAAACATGCACGAATTTGCAGAACGTGGTGTTGCTTCTCACTGGCAGTATAAGTCTTCTGAACGTTTTAACGCCTTAAGCTTGAAAGAATATGATTGGTTAAAGGATTTAGTTGAAATTATTGAAAAAAATGAAAATCCTGAACATTCTTATGAATATACCAAGCTTCAAATGTTTCAGGAAAACGTTTTTTGTTTCACTCCAAAAGGGTCAGTTATCAAATTACCAAAAGATGCAACCGCTATTGATTTTGCTTATGCTGTGCATACAAAAGTTGGAAACACAGCAATTGGTTGTGAGATTAATGGAAATAAATCTGAGTTACAGGATATATTGAGAAATGGCGATAGAGTAAACATAACTACATCAAAAAATCAATCACCATCACTACACTGGATACCTACCACCAAAACAGGTAAAGCTAGAGCGGCAATAAGACGGTATTGGCACGATAAAGGTGAACAAAAAGAAGAAAGAGTAAAAAAATA
>CAZFKZ010000156.1:0-1637 GCA_964519035.1 uncultured Rhodobacterales bacterium
CTATGACAATATAAGTGCAAAAGGGTTTGATAAACAAATTGAAACATATCAAGTTAATATATAATATTATTACTTAAATACTTATTTTCAGTAAAATAAAAAATAACCCTCAATATAATTTTTTATAAACATTGTTATAAATTATACTATTCCAGTTTATTTTTTTCATAAATTCGTCTGCAATATTAGCTATCAAATTATCTTCATTATTACTTCCAACTATTTGAAACCCTACTGGTAAACCACTTTTAGACAAACCACATGGTATTGAAATGCTTGGGTGTCCTGAAACGTTAAATGGTGAACGTGCATTCCTTGCATAGTATTTTTCAATCTCTTTAATGTTACCTATTTCAAAAGGTAAATCCAAATTTGTTAATGTTATTAAAATGTCAAAATTATTTATTACTGCATTCATTTTAAGAGATAATTCTTTTTTATTTTGAATTGATATTTGATATTGTTTGTTTGTGATAGTTTTACCCAATTTTAATCTATTGAATGTTATTTCATCAATTATTTTTTTGTTTTCTTCAATCAAGTTTTTAAATTGCAAATAACCTTCTTTTGCCATGATTATACCATTTACACTTTGAAACGTTTTAAGATTATCCACACATACCTTAGAAACAAGAGCACCATTTTTTTCAAATACTTTTATTGCATTCTCAAACAACGCTCCAACTTCATCATTTGCTATGAAGTCATTATTATAAAAATGCTCAATAACGCCTATTTTTAGATTTTTTATTGGTTTGTTATCTTGTTTAACTTGTTTTTTCAAAACTGAATAAATCAACGATAGATCTCTTCCACTTCTAGCCATTGGTCCCACATTATCAATTGTCTTTGCTAGTGGTTGTACCCCGTCCATTACTAATGAATTATAGGTTGGCTTTAGCCCAACAATGCCACACATTGAAGCTGGATTTCTTATAGATCCTCCCGAGTCAGTCCCTAATGCAAAAGGGACAAGAAATCCACCAACTGCTGAACCAGATCCACTTGACGACCCACCTGCTGTTTTAGTTAAATCCCATGGATTACTTGATGGTTTATTCATACCATTTAATGTAGGTGCTCCTATAGCTAATTCATGTGTATGTAATTTTCCAACATAAATTGCACCTTCTTCAATCAATTGTTTAACAACTACCGCATCTTTTTTTTTAATAATAGAATCTAAAAAACCTCTACAACCATTTAATGTTTTTTCAGATTGTTTATCAATAACGTCTTTAACTCCAAATGGTATTCCTTCTAATTTTCTCTCTGTTTTATTAAAAAAATTTTGCTCTGACAATTTAGCTTGTTTTATATAAGTCTTCTTATCAATTGAAATAAAAGCATTAAGTTTAGGATTGATATTCTCAATATTTTTAATAGTATTTTGTAAGTATTCAACTGGAGAAACTTTTTTTAATCGATATATTTTTAATAAATCGCAGATTGAGTAATGATTTGTATTATCCATTACATATCCTATTTAAAATTTTAATGTTTTTTATTATACTAACATTAAAAAAAAATGAAACAAACCCGTCCTTCTTCTCTTCCAGTCACTCTGTGATTGCAATCAGGCGTAAAATACAAGAACCCAAAAAAGCCCAAGTCTTTGAGCGGCTTGACTTAATATT
>CAZFKZ010000157.1:0-1625 GCA_964519035.1 uncultured Rhodobacterales bacterium
TCTATCAAAACGTCATTATTTTGATTTAATACTTTTGTATTAAATATTTTCTGATCATGTTGATTAATTAAACTAAAAGAATATTGTGTTGCTTCTTCTAAAATTCTGTAAATAGAAGACTGTTTTAAAAATCTAAATGTGTCAATATCAAATTGATTTGTTAAACCTCTATAGGTTTCAAAAGTATTAATATTCATAGATAACCTTACAAAACAATATTAGGAATTTTCCTAATTTTTATTTCTTAATTCTAATTTAGCAACGCTCATTCTATGAACCTCATCAGGGCCGTCAGCCAACCTTAAACTTCTGGCATAGCCATATGCATATGACAAAGGAAAGTCAGAAGTAACGCCACCACCGCCATGAACTTGAATTGCTCTGTCAATAACTCTTGCAGCCATATTAGGGGCTATAACTTTAATCATAGAAATTTCTTTGCGAGCAATTTTATTTCCAACCGTATCCATCATATGAGCTGTTTTTAAAACTAACAATCTTGCTTGCTCTATTTCAGACCTGCTTTCTGCAATTGCATGCATAACAACACCTTGCTCAGAAACAGGTTTTCCAAAAGCCACTCTTGATTTAGCTCTTTCAACCATCAATTCAAGGGCTCTTTCAGCTTGACCAATCAACCTCATGCAATGATGAATTCTACCAGGCCCAAGTCTACCTTGAGCTATTTCGAAACCTCTGCCCTCACCAAGTAATATATTGTCAATTGGTACTTTAACGTTTGAAAAGTCTACTTCAGCATGTCCATGCGGCGCATGATCATAACCAAAAACAGGCAAATGCCTCAGGATTTTTACTCCAGGAGTGTCTATTGGAACTAAGATCATAGATTGTTGCTTATATTTATCAGCGTTAGGATCAGTTTTACCCATAAAAATTAATATTTTACAACGAGGATCCATTGCACCAGATGTCCACCATTTTCTTGCATTTATAATATAGTGGTCTCCATCTTTAACAATACTACCTTGAATATTTGAAGCATCAGAGGAAGCTACATCAGGTTCAGTCATTGCAAAAGAAGATCGAATTTCACCATTTAGTAAAGGAGTTAACCATTTTGCTTTTTGATCTTCTGTTCCATATCTTACTAAAACTTCCATGTTTCCCGTATCAGGAGCAGAACAATTAAAAATTTCTGCGCCAATTGGTGAACGCCCCATAATTTCACAAAGTGGTGCATATTCTATATTAGTAAGTCCAGCTCCTAATTTACTCTCTGGCAAAAATAAGTTCCATAAATTTTCTGATTTGGCTTTTGCCTTTAAGTCTTCCATGATTTTAGGGACACACCATCGACCACCGTCTTCCACTTGTTTTTTATACACATCCTCATTTTTATAAACATTTTCATTCATAAAATTAGTAATTTTATCCTGTAATTCTTTGACTTTATCTGAGTATTCAAAATTCATTATTTTTCCTCTAATTCTATTTAAATTAAATGTTATAAACTTTATTTGCTCTATTTATTAAAGCTTCAATTCTACTTCCAAAATTAGCAAAACGTTGATCAGTAGTTTGTCCTTTTAAAAACCTAATATAAATTTGTTGTAAAATTACAGCTAATTTAAAGGCACCGAATGCAAAATACCAATTTATATTAT
>CAZFKZ010000158.1:0-1604 GCA_964519035.1 uncultured Rhodobacterales bacterium
TGAGTATAAGAATATAAAAGAATTAAGTTTTTAACCTAATTCTTTTATTTCTGAGTTGACAGAAAAAGGCTCTTCTTTAACGGTGATTGTAAGAAGAAATGCAACAATCCCCAAAGCCACACTTAGCCACCACATATTTTCATAACTACCATAGATATCAAAAAATCTGCCACCTAGCCAAGCTCCTAATACAGCACCTAATTGATGACAAATAAAACAAATTCCAGATAATGTAGCTAAATATTTTGGCCCAATAAAAGATAATATAATCGCATTAGTCATTGGAACTGTTGCTAGCCATAAAATACCAATTACACCTCCAAAAAGAATAGCAATAAATGGTGATGGAGGAGATAAAACAAAAATAGTAATGACCAAAGATCTTAATAAGTAAATAATAGACAAAGGCATTGGTTTTTTATATTTACTTCCCAACCAACCAAACCCTATTGTCCCAAAAATATTTGCTACGCCTATAATTGCTAGTGACCATCCGGCAACCTCTGCTGAGATACCTTTTGAGACTAAATCTGCAGGAAGATGAAGTGCTATAAAAGTAACATGGAATCCACATACGAAAAAACCTGATATCAATAATAAATAATTCTTTTCTTTTAAAGAAAACATTAAAGTTTGTTTTAAAGTGGTTTTAAACTCATCTTTTTTTGTATCTGTAACATTAGTCGTATTTAAAAGAGGTAATAGTATCAATAATGAAATTGTTATGGAAGCTAATACAATTAAGCTTGTTTGCCATCCAAATTCTTTATTCATCCACATAGTAGGCACTATAACTGCAAACTGACCAAAAGAAGCTGCTGCAGCAACTAAGCCCATAGCAAGACTACGTTTGTTAATTGGTGCAACCTTTCCTACCACGCTCACCATAGTAGCCATGCCAGCCCCACCTAGGCCAAATCCCATAAGTGTTGCCGCTGAAAATAACTTAAAATCTGAATTAGGATTGCTCATTAAAAAAATACCTGAAGCAAAAGCAGTTATTCCAAACGCTAAAACCTTCTGAGGGCCAAATTTATCAATTAAAATTCCAAGAAGAAATGTCAAAATTCCCCAAATAATAGCTTGTACACCAATTGCAAAAGAAAAAAACTCTTTACCATTTCCCATAAAGTTACTTATTGGATCTAAAAATAAACCTAATGATTGTCTAATACCCATTATCATAATAATAATTAATGAACAGACTAATAATACTATTTGCCAATCAATTTTTTTAGTTTCCATTATTTCATCCTCAAACTTAATTTGTTTTCCTTAAAGCCTAATAGTATATATTTTGTTTAATAAAATATCTAATTGATCTGTATCTTCTAAGCCTAAGTTTTTTAAGAGTGAATTTTGAACTTTTTCCCAATCTACATGAGCTTCAGAAAGTTTTTTATTCCCATCTAATGTTAACCTAATCACTTTACTTTTACTGTTATTTTCGTATTCATAAGATATCAACTTCATTTTTTGTAGTTTGTTTAGATTTCTTACAAGCGTACTTCTTTCAAGGTTCATTTTGTTTGACAGTATTTGAATAGAAGGGGTTACTAACTTCTCTATATTTTTTAAAGTGCTATATTGTGTTAACTTAATAT
>CAZFKZ010000159.1:0-1592 GCA_964519035.1 uncultured Rhodobacterales bacterium
AAATATAGTCTATCCATTGTTGCTCTGTCCAAATTAGTCTGTCTACCCAATTATGCTTCTTACCAATATTTTTATAAAAAAATTTATTCAATTGAAAATTGATGGGATCTAATAATTCTAAGGAGTAATCTTCTGAGAAAAATTTTGACTCTTTTAAGTCCTGTAGAGAATTAATTTCTAGATAATTTCTTTTAACCTCTTGTGTCACTCAACCATTTTTCCAACATTTTCTCCCCCAAATAAATGGAAGTGTAAATGTGGAACCTCTTGACCACCTTGATCACTTATGTTGGTTAAGGCTCTATAACCTTTGCCTATTTCTGTTGAAATACCTAGCTTTTTAGCAACTTTATTTATTCCCTTTATCAACCCAACCATCTCATCTGGAGGTGCGTTTAAACTAAAATCATCAAGATCAATATACTTTCCTTTTGGAATTACTAAAGCATGAATTTTTTTTTGAGGATTTATGTCATGAAATGAAAAAACAAAATCATCTTCGTAAATTTTATTACAAGGAATTTCACCTCTTAAAATTTTTGCAAAAATATTATTTTCATCATAAATCATTTTTTTCTTTTTTCTAATTCTGACATGACATCTTCAATTTTGACTTCATTTGCTTCTAGATACATTAATAAATGATAAAAAACATCTGCCGCTTCATGAATTTTATTTGTATCTTCTTCAATTGCTTCTATTAACTCATCTACTTCTTCTAATACTTTTGCTTTGCTTAATGATTTATCTAAAAGTAATTTATTTGTATATGAACCTTCAATAGGATTTTTTTTTCTTTCTCTTGCAAGCTTAATTAAGTTTTCTAAAGTATTTAGCATATTAAATTCTAACAGGAATTCCTTTTGAATCCAAATATTCCTTAGCCTCTTTTACTGAGTGTTTTCCATAATGAAATATGGATGCAGCTAAAACTGCACTTGCATTTCCCAACTTTATACCATCTACTAAATGATCCAAATTTCCTACTCCACCTGAAGCAATCACAGGTATATTTACTTTTAAAGATATATTAGACATCAAATCAATATCATAACCAACCTGTGTTCCATCTCTATCCATAGATGTGACTAACAGTTCGCCTGCCCCACAATCTTCCATTTTTTTTGCAAATTCTATTGCATCAATGCCTGTATTATTTCTTCCCCCATGTGTAAAAACTTCCCACTTATCCTCATTTTTTTTAGCATCTATTGCAACAACAATACATTGGGATCCAAATTTTTTAGAACTTTCAATTATTACTTCGGGATTTTGAACTGCTGCAGTATTGATTGAAACTTTATCTGCTCCACAATTTAACAGTTTATTAATATCACCGACACCTCTAACTCCACCACCGACTGTTAATGGAACAAAACATTTCTTAGATGTTCTTTCAACCACTTCATAAATTGTATCTCTGTTTTCATTTGAAGCAGTAATATCCAAAAAACATATTTCATCTGCTCCACCATCACTATAAATTTTAGCCTGTTCCACTGGATCACCAGCATCTTTTAAATCAACGAAGTTAATACCCTTGACTACACGGCCATTTTTAACGTCTAAACATGGTATAATTCTATTTTTAA
>CAZFKZ010000160.1:0-1587 GCA_964519035.1 uncultured Rhodobacterales bacterium
CCCCATTTTTACCGATTGGTATCTTAAAATCTAATTGATCATAACAATCATAGGGCTGAGATTTTCTTAAATCCCAAGGTACCCCTGATCCTCTAATCATAACTCCTGAAAATGAATAATCTAAAGCATCTTCTTTAGTAACTATTCCTATATCAACATTTCTTTGTTTAAAAATTCTATTATCAGTTAATAAACTTTCTAAATCATCAATAATTTTTGGGAAAGTTTCACAAAATTTTGCAATATCACTTTCCAAACCATGAGGCAGATCCTGATGAACGCCTCCAGCTCTAAAATAATTTGCATGTAATCTAGACCCTGAAGCTCTTTCATAAAAAGTCATTAGAGTTTCTCTTTCTTCAAAGCCCCATAGAGAAGGTGTTAATGCACCAACATCAAGTGCTTGTGTAGTAACATTTAATATATGACTTAAAATTCTTCCTATCTCACAAAACATAACTCTTATAAATTGTGCTCTTATGGGGACATCAATTTTTAAAATTTTTTCGATTGCAAGGGCAAAAGCATGTTCTTGATTCATTGGAGCTACATAATCTAATCGATCAAAATATGGAACTGCTTGCATGTAGGTTTTATTTTCAATTAATTTTTCAGTTCCACGGTGCAATAAACCTATGTGAGGATCAGCTTTTTCAACTACCTCACCGTCAAGCTCTAAAATTAATCTAAGAACACCATGTGCAGCAGGATGCTGTGGACCAAAATTTAAACTTAGATTTTTAATTTTTTTTGTCATTATCTTTAATTTCTTTGTTTATATATTTTGTTCCTTCCCAGGGACTTTCGTAGTCAAAATTTCTATAGTTTTGTTCTAATTTCACAGGTTCGCTAATAACTTTTTTTTGCTCTTCGCTATATCTAACTTCTGTATGCCCAGTCATTGGAAAATCTTTTCTAAGAGGGTGCCCCTCAAAACCATAATCAGTTAATATTCTTCTTAAATCTGGATGATCTTTAAAAGATACCCCATACATATCAAAAACTTCTCTTTCCATCCAGTTAGCAGCAGGATAAATGCTTGTTAAAGATGAAATAACTTCATTTTCATTAATTGGATAAGTAAGAACAATTCTTTGATTAAATTCATGGCTTAAAAATAAATAAACCATTTTAAATCTCTGGGAATTCTCAGGATAATCAACTGCCGTTATGTCTATAAGTTGTCTAAATTTAGTGTCTTTATTTGTTTTAATAAAAAGAGTTACATCAATTAAATCATCTTTATCAATATCAATATATAGTTGATTGTGTCTAATTGCAGTATTGTTAATTTTAGTTGTTAACTCTGAATTAATTTTTTTTTCTAAATCTTCTAAAGTATTCATATCTATCTATTGAAAGAGCCTTTATTTCTTATTTTCTTTTGGAGCTGGAGTATTCCATACAGTAATGCTTCTGCAGACGGAGGACATCCAGGAACATATATATCAACAGGCACAATTCGATCACAACCTCTAACAACCGAATAAGAATAGTGATAATATCCTCCTCCATTAGCACAGCTTCCCATCGATATAACATACCTTGGTTCAGGCATTTGGTCATAAACTTTTCTAAGTGCTGGGG
>CAZFKZ010000161.1:0-1566 GCA_964519035.1 uncultured Rhodobacterales bacterium
GAGATGGACGTATGATTTACGTTAGTACACCTGAACAACTAAGAATAGGCGCAAAACGAATTCAAGAATTAGGTGTTAAGCCCGAATTAGAAATTTTTGACACAGGACATATGTGGTTTGCTAATGAAATGCATAAAGAAGGATTATTAGATGCTCCAGCACTTTATCAAATTTGCTTAGGTATTCCTTACGGAGCTCCTGCAAATACAAGTTCTATGAAAAATATGGTAGACATGCTCCCTGAGGGAAGTAATTGGGCAGCGTTTGGAATTGGGGCTATGCAAATGCCAATGGTGGCACAAGCAGTTCTTTTGGGTGGAAACGTTAGAGTGGGACTAGAAGATAATCTTTATTTAGAAAAAGGTGTATTTGCATCAAATGGCTCATTAGTAGAAAAAGCAACTACTGTAATTACCAATATGGGTGCAAACATAATGAATGTAAAAGATGCACGTATTAAATTAGGTTTAAGTAATGACTAATAAAAAAATTGTCTCAATAATTGGTACTGGTGTAATTGGTGCTGGATGGGCAGCTCGTTTTATAGCAAGTGGATATCATGTGCAGGCTTTTGATCCAAGTCCACGATCTCTTAAAAAACTAAAGACAGATGTTAAAAAGGCTTTAGTTAGTCTTAGTAAGATAGGTTTACATAAAAATGCATCTATAAAGAATTTAAGTTGCCATGATAATCTAAAGGACGCACTAAAAGATACATCTTTTGTTCAAGAAAATGCTCCTGAAAAAGAAAAATTGAAAACTTCATTGCTACAAGAAATTGATCAGCTCTTAGATAGAAAAATACTTATTGCTTCAAGTTCTTCTGGATTACTTCCAACAAAAATACAGTCAAAATGTAAATTTCCAAACCGTGTTCTAATTGGGCATCCCTTTAATCCTGTTTACTTACTTCCTTTAGTTGAAATAGTTAAGGGTAAAAAAACTTCTCAACAATCAGCTTTAAAATTAAAAAAAATATATGAAGAAATTGGAATGAAACCTTTGATGGTTAGAAAGGAAATTGAAGGATATATATCGGATAGGTTGCAAGAAGCTTTATGGAGAGAATCACTTCATCTAATTAAAGATGGAATAGCCTCAACTGAAGAAATTGATGACGCTATAGTTTATGGTCCAGGATTAAGATGGGCATTTATGGGAGTATGTCTTACTTTTCACCTTGCTGGTGGTGAAGAAGGCATGAAACACATGCTCGAACAATTTGGACCTGCATTAAAACTTCCATGGACTAAATTAAAAGCACCTGAATTAACCAAAAAACTTAAAGATCGAATGATTACTGGTACAAAAAAACAAGCTGGTAATTTAAGTATAGATGATCTTGAAAAACAAAGAGATCTTTTTCTTATTGAAATTATGAAAACTTTGAATAATAATCAGAAAAATAACTTTCCAAACTGGGGTAAAAAGTTCAATAGTTTTAAATAATAATGAATAGTAAATTATCAATATTAGAAGCTAAAAAAGATAATCGTGATTTTATTGTAGAATGGAATGATGGTCATATTAGTCAATTTAACTATTTATGGTTAAGAGATAATTGTC
>CAZFKZ010000162.1:0-1561 GCA_964519035.1 uncultured Rhodobacterales bacterium
TAAAAACTTTTTAATAGAGAAGTTACTCTTCATAAAAATTACCTTTTAACTTCTGGGATTAATCCTTTAGGAGAGAATCTTAATGTTACCAATAATATAAATCCCATTAGCATAAGTCTCATATGAGCAGCATTTTCTAATAGATGATTTTTAATCATACTTGTATCAGACATATGAGAAGTTATCACAGAAAGTAGCCATAAACCAAGAGGTTCGGCTTCTATCCAAAAAAACCAAATCAAAAAACCACCTATTATAGATCCAAAATTATTACCAGATCCTCCTACGATCACCATAATCCATATTAAAAAAGTATATCTTAGAGGTTGATAAGAAACGGGCGTAAACTGGCCATCAAGTGTTGTTAACATGGCTCCAGCAATGCCAATAATTGCCGAACCAATAATAAAAACTTGTAAATGCCGACTTTTAATATTTTTGCCCATGGCATTTGCTGATATTTCATTATCTCTTATGGCCCTCATCATGCGACCCCATGGAGATTTTACAGCAACTTCAAGAAGATAAAAAATTAAAACTAAAGTGATCATAAATAAAAATGAATAAGATAGTTTTACTATTATTGAAGATAGTTCTGGTAAAGAAAAATTAAGAGTAGTTGCAATTTCTATTACCCATTCTTTTGATTGTAGTTCAATTTCATAAGGTACAGGTCTTGGTAGACCATTGACATTTTTAACACCTCTTGAAAGCCAGTCTTCATTTTTCAGCAAATAAATTATAATTTCAGATATTCCTAGGGTAGCAATAGCTAGATAATCAGACCTTAGTCCCAATGATATTTTGCCAATTATAAAAGCTGCTAAAGCTGCTAATAGACCTCCAACTGGCCATGAAATTAAAACAGGTAAATTAAAACCACCTAAATAACCTGTTTTTGCAGGTTCAATAGCTTCTATATTTTCTATTGATGGATCTATTAAATAACGCATCAAAAAATATCCTATTATAATAATGATTGTTGATATTAGGTATTTTATTTTCTTATCTAAAATAATTTTTTTCCATAAAACTAATGTAATAATTAAAGACAATATAAAAACGATTATGCCAAATATAATAGAAATGCCACCGGCTTCCCATGCATTATCTGTTGGAGGCATTGCTATTATTATATTAGCTAGTCCACCTAATGCAGCAAAACCCATCACGCCAAAATTCACTATTCCCGCGCTTCCCCATTGAATATTAATTCCTAGAGACATTATTGATGATATTAGGCACAAATTAAAAATAGTTAATGCAACATTCCAACTTTGAAATACGCCAACAAATATCAACATTATTGCCATAAAACTAAAAAGAAAAAATATATGTTTTTTGTTATGCATTTGTTTTAGCTTCTTAGTTAAAATTATATTATTTTACCTTTGTATATCCCAGTAGGTTTTATTAATAGAACCAATACAAGTATAATAAAAGATACTGCTATTTTATAATCTGTTGACAAAATTTGTAAAAGCCCGTTTGGGACTATTTCAAATGGAAATAAGTAAAAAAATATTTTTTTATATGCAAATGTCACTAGCAATTCAGAAAA
>CAZFKZ010000163.1:0-1548 GCA_964519035.1 uncultured Rhodobacterales bacterium
GTAGAATAAGATCCTGCAATTGCAACAACAGGTGAAAAAGCTGCTTTTGCTTGAGCAACACCTGTTACTAAGTTTGTTGCACCGGGACCATTTTGTCCTGCTATTATAACACCTGGTTGATTAGATGCTCTTGCATATCCATCAGCCATATGGGTGCCAGTCCGTTCATCTCTTACACCTATAAATTTGATTTTTTTTTCATGGTAAAGAGCATCAAACATTTCCATGGTAGCAGAACCAATAAGACCAAAAACATGTTTAACGTTTTCTTTTTTTAAAGATTTAACGGCAGCTTCGCCACCAGTCAATTTCCTATGTCGCTTGATCACGAAACTTTTTTTACTTCAGTATCGATATCATCTTTGAAGTGAGGCATTACTTTTTCAGTAAATAGTTTTATACTTTTCATACAGTCTTGGTGTTTTATACCTGGAAAGTTTGACCAAACATGTAAATTTTGTAAGTTTAATTCAGATTTAAGTTCATGAATTTTATCAATTACATATTCAGGAGTTCCAAAAAGCATATTTCTTTTATGTAAAAATTCATAATTAAGTAAATCTAACTTTCCTTTTGTTTCAGGTAATTCTTCACCTGGATCCATATGATTTCCAAGACCTCTCCAATGACAAACCCATTTCATATAGTCTACCATGTGTTGACCAGCTTTTTCTTTTGCTTCTTCCATTGTGTCAGCCACAAACATATCTCTTACTAAAGAAATACCTTCACCCATCGGTACATTTCTTTTTTCTGCTTCTGATTTTGCATTTTTAAATGCTTCAAATTTAATCTTAAGAGCTTTAACTGTTGGTATCCACATTATGATATTTAAGCCTTGTTGGGCTGCCCATTCTATAGATCTAATTCCATCTACAACTTGATGAATAGGAGGACAAGGTTGTTGATAAGGTTTTGGAAGAACACTAATGTTCTCCATAACATTAGTTTCAAGATTTACTAAATCTTTATTTGGTGGACTCATATCGTGTTGCCATACATAATTAGGCGCAGGGTAAGTGTAAAATTCACCTTTGTGATTAAAAAATTTTTCTTTCCAAGCTTTTTTTAAAATTGTTAAAGTTTCCTCAAATAGTCTAAAGTTTTTTGCCTGGTCTTTCATGTCAGCTTCTTTATTAAGATTTATTGCTTCTCTTCCATAAATCCCTCTACCAATCCCGATTTCAACCCTCCCCTTTGATAGCTGATCTAATAGAGCAATATCCTCAGCCATTCTAATAGGGTTATGAAATGTGATTACATTACAAGCTTGTCCTATTCTTATATCTTTAGTTCTAGCTGCCGCATCAACACCCATCATTAAAGGATTTGTTAAAGACTCCATACCCTCATGATTAAAATGATGCTCAGTATACCAAATAGAATCCCATTTACTTTGATCGCAGTATTCAGTGATTTCTCTCGTTTCGTCTAATAGTTCGTGATAAGGCTTATGTGCCCAGTTAGTTGTGTTACAAAAATATCCAAATTTCATCTTTCCTCCTTTAAACTTTCTAATTTAAAAAAAGACGATCGATCCCACTTTCG
>CAZFKZ010000164.1:0-1536 GCA_964519035.1 uncultured Rhodobacterales bacterium
TTAGTAGAGCTATAGAAACAAAACTTAAACCAAAGGCAATTGGAATACCTGAAAATAATACAATCAATGTAAAAACTGCAACAATTAAAGCAATCATTAAAGGATCCATTATCTAAAATCCTTCTCATCAGTTAGTTTAATTATTTCAGCTATATATTGGAGTATCATTAAAATAGATCCTAATAACATAGATGAATAAGGTATCCATAAAGGAGGATCCCATACAGTGCCTGTTGTATAATTTTTAGTAAAAGCCTCTTCAACCATTAAAAATCCAAAATAAAAAAGAATTAGGAAAAAGCCCAAACTAATAAATGATGTGAATATCTTAAGTTTTATAATGCTTTTTTTAGATAAAAAATCATAAATCCATTCCATACTAACATGTGCTTTTTCACTTAAAACATAAGCGCTTCCAATAAATGTAGAGGCAACAAGCAACATAGTTACTAATTCTGTTTGCCAAGTAATAGCACGTTGAAAGAAATATCTTTCAAAAACGAGCTCAACTATCACTAAAATTGACAAAATTAATGCTCCAACAGCAAAAGCACCACAAGCCTGAGAAGTATAACTGCAAAATTTTAGATATTTATTCTTCATAAAAAAAACCCCTACTTATTTTCATAAATAGGGGTTCCTTATATATTATTTTATTTAACTGCTAAAGCCATTTCCATAAGCTTAGCACCACCAGGTACTTGCTCAGCAAACGCTTTATGAGATGATTTTTTAGCAATTTCTATCCATGCAGCATGATCTGATTCTGACATATAAACTAACTCAACACCAGCATCTCTATAAGCATCTTCAAATTTCTTATCAAGATTTGCTACTTGAGCTGTCATATATTCTTCAGCTACTTTTCCAGCTTTCATAAGAGCACTTTGTTGCTTAGAACTTAAAGCATCAAAAGATTTCTTAGACATTAGGATTGGCTCATACATAAACCAAAGACCAAATTTTCCTGGAGGTGTTGCACATTTTACTTGCTCATAAATTTTGTAACTTACAAAACTTCCTGAACTAGTATTTGCACCTGTTAGTACACCTGTTTGAAGACCAGTATAAATTTCAGAAGAAGGCATACTTTGTATACCAGCTCCTGCAGCTTCTAACATTTGGTTAAATGCTTTTCCTGCTGCTCTCATTACTTGTCCTTTAACATCTGATGGGTTTTTAATACAATTAGTTTTTGAAGCAAATCCACCACCTAACCAAGCGTCAGATAAAACAACTACACCAGCATCATTAATGATTTTTTTAATTTCAGTCATCATTGGAGATTTATTAAATCTTAATGCATGATCGTGGTTTTTTACAGTACCAGGCATTAAAGTTGCACTAAATTCTGGGTGAAACTTTGATGCATAGCCTAAAGGGAAAGCTGAAATATCCAACTGACCAGTTGTCATTGGTTTCCATTGTTCTTTAGGTTTGTATAAAGATTTTGCAGGGTAAATTCTAATATCAATATCGACATTAGCTTTTTTAACTTCATCAGCAATGATTTGAACCATTTCATGACGTGGGTCA
>CAZFKZ010000165.1:0-1516 GCA_964519035.1 uncultured Rhodobacterales bacterium
GAAAATATAAAACCAGCTCTTCTTCCTATTATGCTCATAATTTTTGCAGCAAAAATTGCAAAAATCGCAACCCCCACAATTGATAGTGCCATTGGCAGAGTTGCTAATGATTTTATAGGACTAAACTTTGAACCAATTATCCCACTTAAAAAAACTGTGACTGGTGCAGCTGTGAAGGCAAAAATCTGACTTAATATCAGCAGCCAAAGATTTTTGTTCATTAAAACATGTACTTATCAGCCATATACATGGCCCAAGCTAATGCAGCTCCTAAAATAATATATTTCATGTAGTATTATTTTATTTCTATTTTTTCAGGAAGTATACCCTTAGGTCGATATCTCATAATTAATAACAAACCTAGACCCATCATCAAATATCTGAAGTATGGAACACTTTCAATCAAATGAATTTTTAAAGCGTGTGTATCTGACATACCTGCTGTAAATAGATTAATTAAGAATAGTGCAATTGGTGCACCC
The DNA here is from genome assembly GCA_964519035.1 of uncultured Rhodobacterales bacterium. Taxonomy (GTDB): domain Bacteria; phylum Pseudomonadota; class Alphaproteobacteria; order Puniceispirillales; family Marisalimonadaceae; genus CAJJBL01. The sequence continues at coordinate 483 of CAZFKZ010000165.1, forward strand.
TCAATCCAAAGAAACCAGACAGCGAATCCACCAAGTATAGCACCAAAGTTATTGCCACTACCGCCAACAATAACCATTACCCAAATTAAAAACGTATATCTCATAGGTTGGTAACTACCTGGTGTAAATAAACCATCTTGTGTAACCAACATTGCTCCAGCTATACCAACAATTGCTGATCCTAAAATAAATATTAAAAGGTGTTGTTTGACAACATTTTTTCCCATTGCATTTGCTGCTTCTTCATTATCTCTAATAGCTCTCATCATTCTTCCCCATGGTGAATAAAGTGCTTTTTGAGTAACTATTAATAAAGCTATTACTACAATTAAAAATAAACCAGAATAACAAAGTTTTACAAAGACTGAGGATCCCTCAATTACCAATTGATTAAGTGCAGCCTGTCTATTTTCCATATTGGAAATTAATTCTAATTTACCTGTATTAAATTTTGCAACTAAATTTACAAACCATTCAGTAGTTTGCAGGTTAACCTCATAAGGTACAGGTCTATCTAAGCCAATTACATTTTTAACTCCTCTTGATAGCCAATCTTCATGTTTGATTATTGCAATAACAATTTCAGAGATCAGCAGTGTAGCAATTGCTAGGTAGTCTGCTCTCAATCCAAGAGCAACTTTACCTACTACAAATGCAAGCCCTGCAGCAAAGAAAGCTCCAACTATCCATGAAAACATTATTGGTAATCCAAAACCCCCAAGAAATCCTGTTGATGCAGGATTAACAGCTTCTATTGCTTCTATTCCTGGTTCAGCAGTAATTCTAATAATAATAATTCCTGCAATAATAATCCCAGAAATTCCATATGTTCTATATTTTGATTTTGCAAAATTTTTTAGAATAAATCTAATTGCTATAATCATTACGATAATTAGCCATAGACACATTAAAATATCAAAACCTCCTGCTCTCCAAGCCTCTTGAACTGGATCAACTGAAACCAAAACTACAGCCAATCCACCTAGTGCAGCATAACCCATAAGGCCAAAATTGATTAATCCAGCATATCCCCA